>CAYXWE010000154.1:0-7467 GCA_964468145.1 uncultured Pleurocapsa sp. | reverse complement strand
CAATATCGGTGAGACAACCGTCTAAATGTTCTTGGTGGGGATAACGATTTACTCCGACTAATAATGCCAACTTGCGATTGGTGGTCTCTGCCAAGGTTTGTTGATAATGTTTGACCAGGGCAGCCAGTCGATTATTACCTTTCCCCCAAGAATCCCAGCCTATTTCGGCCGTCCCCCAGGTGAATAATGCCAACCCAGTCTGCTGTAAAAAAGTTCTGCGATCGAGTCCCATATCAGCTACTAGCCTTTAGATATCAGCGTCTTGATAAGTATTTCTGAGTCTATTGTACCGATAATATTCCAGCAGTTTGATTAATAGACCGATGCGCAAAAATAATTTCAGGTACAAAAGTTAACAATTTTTTGTTATTGGTCATTTATCATTTATCGTTTGTCAAAAACTTATGACAACTCAGGATTTATTCCCATAGACCCGAACTAAAAAAAAGTTACAGATTCAGGATATTTTATTTACCCCAGGTCTGTAACCAATCATGATGCTTTGTTTTAAGCAGCCCCACTTTATCAAACATAAAAATGTTCGTAGTCTTGGCTAAAGCCATGACCATATCGTAGCTCGATCGCCCCCAAGGGTTGACTACAAACCTTACTTCATTTAGGTTGAGCTACTTAGTAACAAAGATATTTATTTAGCTAGTTTTCATAGCTCTGGCTAATTCTTCTGCCACTTTGGGACGAGAGAACTGAGGAGGAGGAGTTTTACCTTCTCTCAACATTGCTCTTACCTTAGTACCCGATAGATGGATGCGTTCCTCTTTGTTGGCAGGGCTAGTTTTAGCTGTTGCCATCTGTTCGGTACGAGTACAATAGAAAGCGTGTTCAAATTTTAGGGGAGTGATACCCATTTCTTTGGGGCTGAATTCGCCAAAAATTTCTTGAGCGTCGTAAGTACCGTAGTAGTCACCAACACCAGCATGGTCGCGACCGACAATAAAGTGAGTACAGCCGTAATTTTTACGGATTAAAGCGTGAAAAATTGCTTCTCTAGGACCCGCGTAGCGCATGGCCGAAGGGTTGATGGCTAAAATTACTCGCTCTTGAGGGAAATAGTTTTCCATCATGATTTCGTAACAACGCATTCTGACATCTGCAGGGATATCGTCACTTTTGGTTGCACCAACCAAAGGATGCAAGAATAAGCCATCCACAATTTCTAAAGCACATTTAATGATGTACTCGTGAGCGCGGTGAATGGGGTTACGAGTTTGGAAGCCTACTACAGTTTTCCAACCTCTTTCTTGGAATAATTTTCTCGATGCGGCAGGATCGATTTGATAGTTAGGGAATTGAGGATGAGCTTCTCGCTCCAGCAACCATACTGGCCCAGCTAGATTAATTGCTCCTTGTTCGTAAATTACCTTGACTCCAGGATGGGCATCTTCTTCGGTACGATATACGTTGATAGCTTCGTGCTTTTTATCGTAAGTGTATTTCTCGGTTAACTGTAAAACTCCGATAAATTTGCCATCGGGATTATCTAGTCGAATCAAGCTCCCTTCTGTAAGAGGTTCGGCAACTTCTTCGCTCACGGAAAGAGTGACAGGCACAGACCAGGGCAAACCGCTTGCCAGACGCATTTTTTCGACTACACCTATGTAGTCTTCTTTGCCCATAAAGCCACTGATGGGACTAAAGCCACCGATCGCAATCATTACAAGATCGGAAGTAGCTCTTTTATCTAGTTGAACTCTAGGTAAAGAATCTGCTTTTGCTAAGAAATCTTTTTTTTCTTCAGCAGTAGCTAGGCGGTCGATTAATTCGCCACCATGAGGAGGAATCAAATCTGTACTCATGATTTATATTTTTATATTGGTTTTTACGCTCTTTTCGAGTCAACAATGTTAAGAATAAACCAAAAAAATTAACCCATCGATAACCATTGAAAATAAATAATTCCAATAATTTATTAATTAATCTTTGCTATGGTTTTAACATTACTTATTATTCTCATGTTTAGTAAATCATATTTTTGTACATTATGAAACGTTTGATTTCAATTCGATTTTGGTTGGCTATTGCTTTTTCTTTGCTGCTTTGTTGTGGAGTAGTATCAGATGCTTGGGCTATGGGAGGAAAACAGCCACCCTTAGGCGAACCAGCACCAGAGTTTGTTTTATCTACTAATACTGGGGATGGTGAGATATCTTTGGATGATTATCGGGGTCAGTGGGTTGTGCTATATTTTTATCCCCAAGATTTCACCTCGGGGTGTACTATTGAAGCTCGACGCTTTCAGCAAGATATAGCAGAATATGAAGCAAGAAACGCACAGATTTTGGGAGTAAGTGTGGATGATGTAGATTCTCATGCTGAGTTTTGCGACTCAGAAGGTCTTAAATTTCCTCTGTTGGCAGATACGGATGGCCGGGTTAGTAAAGCCTACGGTTCTTGGTTGGGGGCAGTGTCATTAAGACATACTTATTTAATCGATCCTCAAGGTATTTTGCGTTCTACTTTTTTAGGAGTTAGACCGAGCATTCACTCTCAAGAGGTTTTAGCTCGTTTGGATGAGTTGGAACAGGAACTTTAGAGTTAACCAAAACGTCGTTGTATGGGATAAAAATTACCTAACAATCACCTAATATTTTGTTTGCAGTTGTAGAGGTCACTGGACTTGCATGGAGTCAATAGTTGGTAAAATATTGTGCGATCGCTATCGTATTGTTAGAGAGTTAAGTCAAGATGATTTTAGCACTATCTTTGATGCGGAAGATCTGGCGACACCAGAGCAACCAGAGTGTCAGATCGAACAGTTGCAGCCAAGTTATGACAGTGAAGTTTTAGGAGCGAAATCTTGGCAAAGAGTTTCTCAAGCGTTTGTGCGTCAAGGCAACATTTTTCAGAATATTTCTCAGCATCCACAAATTCCTCAACTATTGGCTTTTTTTGAATGCGATCGCAGTTTTTATTTGGTTCGAGAATATATTAAAGGTCAAACTTTGAGCCAAAAATTAGAATTATCATTAATTGATGAGACTTCCGCGATCGATTGGCTCAAAGATATTCTCGGTATTCTGGATTTTATTCACCAAGCAGGTATTACTCATCTCAACATTCAGCCATCTAGTATCATCGAACAGTATGACAACAAGAAGTTTTTAACTAATTTTTCGACCGTCAAAGATACAATATTATTTGACAAAAGTACCGTCAAAAGTCCGCCCAACACAGAATTTATGCCCCCAGAACAGACTGAAGGTATCACTGACTTTAGTACTGATATTTATGCTTTGGGTAAAACCATAATTTATGCCTTAAATGGTAAAAAAAATAAGCCTGCTGAAGTAAGTTCGCTGTCAAAAGAGCAATTAATAACATCTACTAATATTCGAGCGGAACTTGCAGATATTCTCAAAAAAATGGTAGAAGAACGTTCTGACAGACGATATCAATCTGCTGCTGAAGTTTTAAACGAGTTGGATTTTGGCAAACAAGTGGTAACATTACCCCCTCCCATGTTTGCCAATTTTCAGCAGCCGATCGCTAGTACAGCAAGCGATCGCTATACTTCGGGGCAAAAAACAAATAAAAGCAAATCAGCGAACAAACATAAATTTATTTGGCTATTGTTAGCTTTACCTTTTGTAGTCGCCAGTGCAATTATCTCCATTGGGATTAATAAAAATGCTTATGACGGTTATCAAACCTATAGCGATATCAACTACCGATTTGTGATTAAATATCCCCAAAACTGGTCAGAACGAAGCTTGGACGATCCGATTACGGGAGATATTGTAGTTTTTTCTTCTCCTTTAGGAACTAATGGGGATTTATTTAGAGAAAAAGTATATCTGACAGTCGAATATTTGAGTTCTGACGACATCAGTTTAGAACAGTATACTCAAAACGTTGTTGAGCGTATTAGACAAGCCCAAGGAAGCAAAATTAAAGTAGAGAGCGATCGCAGCGTGAGCATCAGCAAATTACCCACTAGCGTAGTCACTTACAATCGTACCTCTGATAATATGGCTCTCAAGCAAATGGAAGCATTTGCTATTAAAGGCGATCGCGCTTATATAGCTATATACACCGCAGAAGCAACCGAATTTGATAAATTTTTAGATACTGTCAATAAAACGATTAATTCTTGGTCGATAGAGTAGTTAGTTATTTATAACTTTCAGTATTGAAGTCATTTCTTCGATGAATTGCGAGCGCAATTAATTGAAGCTTCGGGAATTCGTTCGCCCTGATTATTAGTTCTATATGCCGTTAATATTACTTCGCCAGACTCAGTGATTTTAACTCCCCTAGCTGGTTGAATTTTGCCTTGGGCTGTTTCTATGGGTGCAGGTATGGCTGAAGTTAGATCTGCTTTTTTCCCACTGACTGTGACGTTTAAAGAATCTAGGGTAGAACCAGGTGCTGCTGAAACGCCTCCTCTACCTGTAAAAGTCAAATTACTCCTTGTTGCTATTTGACTATTTCCGCAGGTATTTGCCGTAGTTATCTGAGTTTGTATCGTGTTACTGGGTAATTCTGTTGTACCCTGAACTGGATTAATATCAGGGGTATTAATCGTTACATTACCATCTAAACTAAACCTGGAACTAGCATCAATATCATTAGTAGAGTTGTTAGGAAGACGTTCTTGAATACCCAATAAAGACTTAGTATTAATAGTTATGTTGCCCCCTTGACCGTCCTCTGCACTAGCAGTAATATCATTATTACCATTAGGAAAAGCAATTATAAATCTACTGTTGATATTTAGATTTCCACCATCGGCTTCCTGAAATGCACGAGCAGAAATAGAAGAATTATTATCTAAGATGATATCTTCGACTAGGTTGAACTGAATATTACCTGCATTACCTCTACCCTCGCTTAAAGTTCTTATTTCCGCATTATTTACCAAGACCAAAGTCTGGGCATCGAAGAATATATTTCCTCCTGCTGCATCATTTTCAGTTATTGCTTGGATAAATGAATTATTTCCAATTTCAATATTTTCTACGTTAATAGTAATATTGCCTGCATCTCCTTGACCCTCTGATAAAGTGCTAGTAGAAATACTTGAAGAGTTTTGTAGTCTGAACAAATTAGAGTTCAATTCAATATTACCTGCATTTCCTATCCCCTCTTCTAATACTTCGGATAAAATTGCACTATTTCCATTTATGATAATCGACTCTTCTGCCTGAATAATTACATTTCCTGCGTTTCCCGTTGCTTGAGTTTGGGCTCCTATTAGCGAATTGTTTTCTAAAATCAAATTTCCTGTGTTGATTTCTAAAATTCCAGCATTTCCTTCTACTTGTTCTCCTAAAAATCCTGCTCCAGTTACTATTGAGCTTTCTTCTGTTAAGAAAACTCCTTCCCCAGCATTAATCAGTACGTCTCCAGAATTTCCCGTCTGTTGAGTATCAGAAAGAATTCTTGAGCTTTTATTTAAAGAAAGGATATCGGTATTAATTTCAATACTTCCTGCTTCCCCTTGTCCATTTGAAAAAACTTGAGAAATGATCTGAGATTGATTATCAAGATCTACGGTTTCTAAAGCATTGATTACGATACTGCCCGCATTTCCAATTCCCGAAGTAGGAGTTAATATTTCTGCTCCATCGTTAAATGAGAATACTTTGGTATTCACTTCAACAGTTCCAGCATTCCCGACTCCATTATCTTCTCCGTCTAATAATGCCCCTCTAACATCGCTTTTTAGGGCAGTTGCTCTAGTGACCTCAGAATTAAAAAAATCAGAAAATCTTGGTATGTTGTCTCCTCTTCCATCAAGACTAACCAGTTCTCTGGCATTGATGGTTACATTGCCACCATTACCTTGGCCTGCGGTGCTAGCTATTAATCCTGCACCATTAAAGAGTTTAATAGAGTCTGTGTTTATGGTGATGTTGCCAGCATTTCCTACAACATCAGAAATAGGGTCGTCATTTGCTTTTAAGCCAACATTAGTAACTGCTCCACCACCACTGCCATCTAAAATAATCTCACTAGCATTAATTTCTATATCTCCTGCATCACCTCGACCAAAAGTACTGGCAATTAACCTAGAAGCTAAATCGTCACCAACGATCTCGTCAGTAAATTCTATAGTCGCTGCATTAACGAAAATATTTCCTGCATCACCAATGCCTTCAGTAGCAGTACTGACTTGCGAATTATCCTCGGCTAACAATGATTCAGCATTAATAGTAATATCCCCTGCTTGAGCTTCAGTTGAACCTGAGCCAGATTCAATTCCTCCTAATAGTACACTTTCTTGGGAAAGAGAAAAGTTACGAGCATTGACATTGATAAATCCTCCTCCTTCCGCGCGAACTCGAACTAACGCCCCATCTCTTAGAGAAACGTCCGCTTTTTCTATTCCTTCAGGTAAACTCAGGCTACCATCTTCGTTAATGCCAATATCCCCTGCTGCGGATAAACCCCCTAATTCCGTTGTTCCTCCTGGCGCAATGACTATTCCTCCATCAAAGCTTATATTTCCACCCAATAAACTAATATTTTTATCTGGATTAACTTCTAAACCTCTGCCATCATTAGCTCTTGAAAGATTAGTAATATCCCCTGGTTCGTCGCGAAATCCCAAACCAATAGGCGCATTAATTGTCAGTACGGGTTCGCTTAAATTGTCTACTGCACTAAATTCACCATCTTCAAATAAGATACTGCTGCTGGTGCTACCAAGAAAAGAACCGCCAATATCCAACCGCGCATTTTCGCCGAAGAGAATTCCTGCAGGATTAATTAAGAATAAACTAGCACTACCATTTGCTCTAATCGCACCATCAATATTGGAGATATTTCCACCCGTAACGCGAGAAAAAATATTAGAGATATTATTGGCATTATTAAAAAAAGCTTCATTCCCTGTAGTTACCGAAAAGTCTTGAAAGCTATGAAATAGATTACCGCCTCTAGTTTCCCCTCCTGTTATCTCGGCAACATTACCGTTTTGGTTTACTTGAGTATTGACTGTATTGTCAGAAGTTACTTGCGAAAGAGCAGAACAGGCATACAAACAGCTAAAAGTACAGAAAGAAAGCTGTAGCGGAACGTACAAAGCTTTAGACATCGGTAATATTGTGTTTATTGTTGGCGATCGAACTTTCAAAAATACTACCATCGCAACAGGTTATTATGATTGAATTTTAAATTGTTTTACTATTGCTACACATTTATTTCAAGTTCTTATTTCAAGTTTTCACCACACTGTATCTTTGCATACCCCATCAAAGCTCAGAAATAAAAAGCTACAGGACAAAAACTTTTATTGGGTTTTCAGATACTCGTGTTTTACTAGTTTCCTTCTCAAAGCATTTTTAATGAGGTTTTTTTGATAAAACTGCATATTCCCCTCAACACCAACATATAGATAAAACATACCAACCTTTTAGGAGAAACCAACAATGTCTAAAATTCAACTTGAGCAATTAAACTCTTCAGAATTAGAAGTACTAAACAGCGAAGCAACTAGCGAAGTCG
>CAYXWE010000153.1:0-7472 GCA_964468145.1 uncultured Pleurocapsa sp. | reverse complement strand
GCTACTACCACAGGTTTATTGCTTCCTTTCGGTCATGTAGAAGACAATCCAGTATTATTAGATAAAAGCGTTACTACTCCAGTTTGTGAAGGCTTTAACGCCGTGTTGTCTAGTTTCCAAGGGTTGTATTTACAGTATCAAAAACATCACTTCGTAGTCGAAGGTTCAGAATACTATTCACTACACGAATTCTTCAACGAAAGCTACGAAGAAGTACAGCAACACGTTCACGACATCGGCGAACGTCAAAATGGCTTAGGCGGTATTCCTGCTGCTAGCTTTAGCAAATTAGCTGAGTTATGCTGCTTTGAGCAAGAAGAAGATGGCGTATTTGGCGAACGGGAGATGGTAGAACACGATCTCGCAGCCGAACAAGAAATTATCAAACTACTACGCCAGCAAGCATCCCAAGCAGAAAGTTTGGGCGATCGCGCTACTCGCTATCTATACGAGCAAATTTTGCTCAAAACTGAAGAAAGAGCATATCACCTACAACACTTCCTCGTTCACGATAGTTTGACCCTAGCTTTTGTTGGTAATGGTTCTAACTAGCAAAAAGGATAGCAAGTCTCTTCTAGAACTATCGATTCGGGAGAGGCGAGCGATCGCACCTCTAGGTTTTGCCAGAATTTGATTATCTTCCTACCCGTATATTCGGGAAAAAAGTAATGGAAGAAATGATGTCCCCTAGGAATTGTCCACAAGATATCATCATCTTTGAGATAATCCGACCATCCTTGTAATGCCAGGGGATCGACAATACCATCATTCTCGCTACCACACACCATCAAGGGCATAGATACACCAGCAGATTCAATTGTGTTTAGTTGGTAGAGAGAGTGAGCGGTAGGAGAAGTGTATAAATCTCGTTGGATAATTTTGACTAAATCCATGACATTACTCTTACTGCGATCGCCGAACATCATTTTTACCATTCGCCCCAAAATCATTTCTGAGCTACAGGGTAACAGCTTCCGCATCTGGTAGTAGTGTGCCTGCCAATCAATTCCAGGAGCAGCACCCACCCCTAACAAGGTCAAAGATTTTACTCGATGGGGATATTTACGAGCATAGAGTAATCCCAGTAAGCCACCCGTACCATGACCGACTAAATCTATTGGCTGAGATTTGGATTTTAAATAATCGTGCAGCAAGGTTACAGCTATATCTAGACTACTTGCTTCATCTGGAGTTTGAGCGTATTCCCAGTAGGCGATCGGGATCTGCTGCGATAGATAGCGGATGATTCGACCGTCAAAGTGTCTGAAGCTAGGATTAGCATTGATCCAGACGGGTGCTGCACAGGGTGATGTATTCATTTGAAGAAATTGATAAATTTATCTTGGAATTGGGAATACTTAGAAATTTTTCTGGTGTCGCTACACTGATGCTGGCAACTATTACACATACTGCGCCGATCGTCATGTAAAAAGTCTCGGCAGCCGATCGCTGTTTCAGACATAGCAACTATGGGATTAACCGTACATTTGAGTCTATAGTCTCCTGTAAAATACACGCATTTGTTACAGGGTATTTGATGAAGGCGTTGAAGATGAGCGATCGCCTGTTGCGCGATCGCGATTAATCGCCAAAATAAACAAGTAAAAATTAATGTCCAAACGCTGAAACACAAGACTAGATACATTATGAATAGTCGATTCTAGTAGTTGTAAGAAGAAAAGGGAAAAGCATACGAGAATGTTGGCTCATTACAATCGGTCGCTTTTCCCCGCTTTGGAGAGGAGAATCCCCAAACTTTTTTGCTAAAAGCTAAGAGCTAATAGCTAATTAGAGAGCGAATTCAGACTTTAGTTGTGTCGTCCAAGACTGAATTCGCTCATCAGTTAATTCTGATTGATTATCTTCATCTAAAGCCAAACCGACGAATTTACCGCCCTTATCTGCTTTAGATGATTCATGTTCGTAACCGTCGGTTGACCAGTGACCTACGGTTTCACCGCCCAAACCAGAAATCTTTTCTTCCAAGATTCCCATCGCATCTTGAAAGTTCTCCGCATAGCCTACTTGGTCGCCAGTGCCAAAATATGCCACTTTCTTACCGTTAAAGTCGATATTATCTAAATCATCTTCATAGAAGCCTTCCCAGTCAGCCTGTAATCCGCCAATATCCCAGGTGGGACAGGCAATAATTACGCGATCGTAGTTGGCGAAGTCGCTATCGGTTACATCAGCGATTTCGTGAAGTGCGACCACATCTTCGCCACCCAAAGCTTCTTGAATTGCTTCTGCTGCTGCTTCGGTTTTACCTGTAGTCGAACCGTAAAATAGACCTATTTTAGCCATGATTTTTTTACCTGTTGAATTTTGTTGAGTTGTTTTGCGAGAAATCCTTTGCTAACTAAATGATTTTTTAGTCGGCAGTTGTAAACGAATTATTGAAAATAATTATTAGTTGCTACAAGACGTATCAGTCTCGATCTAGAACAACGATTGATGATTTCAATTAAGAAAAGCTTTTACCTTTATAGGTGAGAAACTAGGAATCAGACGGTTATCGTTGCCCAATTCCTAATAATGTTAGGCGTGAGAAAAAACCTCTTCAGTATCATACAACTTATTGATAGTATTTTGCAATAAAAATCAAAAAAAAAGTCTACCCTTGTCACGATCGGACCAATGTACGCGAATAATTTTCAGGATTGTAAATTGATAGTTTTTTGTCATTTGTTCTTTGTGAGGGCGACCCCACGGCGAGGCCAAGCCGTCTCGTGACCCCGCGCCCGTTCGCGGAGCGTGTCCGAAGGACATACTCGAAGGGTCATTGGTATAAAACTCAACTCAATTAATGATTTACGCGCCTAAATCTATTAACTAATGACTATTAACTAATGACGAATGACGAATGACTAATAACTAATAAATTCTCTTATCCCGAACTCACATTAAATAGTCCCTGCCAAGATAGCTTTTAACACATCAAGATGCTCATAAACTTGGTAAGCAAAGAAAGCACCACCCAAGCCACCAACCAAAAAAGCAACGGCAAATTGATTCCAACCACTCGTTGTTTTTAATTCCTGTGGCAGATCTGGATTAACGGTAGCGTAGGTCGGAAAATCAGACCGCCATTCTTTGTTGAATGAGGCTGCACCATAAATTATCAAACAGATAGTGAGAATTACAATCAATCCTCCAGCACTCAGTACGCCATAGAGATTTCCCTGTTCGGTATTTCTTTGAGGGCCTAAAAGAGCGAACGGGCCAAATAGCAAGTATCCATGAGCCATGCCAATTTCTAGACCCCGCCAAAGGGGAGAAAGTTGCGATCGATAAAAAGGGATATTTCCTAACAGCCACTGACTAAATTCAGAAGAATTGAGGGGAGTTTTCAGATTACCCTCAAAAGGTTCTTCCGAAACCACCAGAGAGGGATTCGGGGCATTGAAATCAAATCCAGCTTCTTTATTTCTTGCTCGACTAGCGTGCCAAATATGACCCAAAAGAAACAAAATGGCAAATGCCACATGAAAAGTAACTAGCCATCCCCTGGCAGAAACTATGCCAGCATCATTTCTCAGCACGCCTACGCTACCATAGAATACTTCAGGATAGGCAGTAGTATTTACATGACAGAAATAGGCAGCCAGAAATCCCATGTAGGAAATTGCCCCTAAACTATAAGAAAGATAGGCTTCACCCGAATAAACCAACACCCGACGCGCCCAAGCGAAAGGTTTAGTAGCGATATGCCAAAAACCACCCAAGATACATATCGAACCAATCCATAAATGACCGCCGATTATATCTTCTAGATTATCAACTGCTGCCATTCCCTGTTTGCCAAAAGCACCAAACAAATAGCCAAAAATAGTTGCAGGATTAACTGTCGGATCGGTGACAACTCTCACTTGCCCCATTTCTCCCGCCCAAGGGTCGAATATACCACCCCAAAACATAGCTTTGAACACTAGTCCGAATGCACCTATGCCTAACAAAATTAAATGAATACCAATAATAGTAGTCATCTTGTCTGTATCTTTCCAGTCGTAGCCAAAAAAACCAGCAAAAGTATCATCTTGCTCTAGCTTTGCAGGAGCAATCAGCGAATGATAAATCCCACCAGCCCCCAGTACAGCAGAAGAAATTAGGTGAACAGAACCAATTACGAAATAAGGATAAGCATCAATAACCTGACCCCCTTCACCTACACCCAAGCCCAAAGTAGCCAAATGGGGGAGCAGAATTAAACCCTGTTCGTACATTGGCAAGTTGGGATTATAATGCGATAACTCAAATAAAGTCATTGCCCCAGCCCAGAAAACAATTAGAGCAGCTTGGGCAATATGCGCCCCCAATAATCTACCCGATAAATCTTTTAAACGAGCATTACCTCTCCACCAAGGAATATCCGTATACCTATTAACTCCTTGGGGGTTTTCCATGATGGCGGTCATAATTTGAACCTCCTTGTTTGACTATTGCTTTTTCTTATCAATAATTTCCTCAACTACCATACAGGTAAACTGGAGTTATTGACAACTATTTTCTTTTATTTTTTGTTTGATACAAGTCAAAAACTATTTTAAGCAGCAGTTTTTTTTATTCTTAGAACCCTTGTATAAATAGCTTTTAGATGTTAAATGTAGATTTTTATCTAGCCAAAACAAAATATAATCCAAGATCTCAGATCGAGAGACAATCTAACATATAATCGGTTTTGTTAAGTTTTGTCAGCGAATACTTGCAAGATAGTTTCAATAATGCAAAATTGAGTTGTTGCTAGCCTATTGAGAATAATATCTAGTAACAAGATTTACAAAATTAATTAAGAGGTTTCGTTTTGCAGACATACGATAAACCCCAAGTTAAATATGATTGGTGGGCGGGAAATGCCCGTTTTGCCAATCTATCTGGCTTATTCATTGCTGCTCATGTAGCTCAGGCTGCATTAATAGTCTTCTGGGCTGGAGCATTTACATTTTTTGAACTATCTAAATTCGATCCCAGTTTACCAATGGGAGAACAGGGATTAATTCTTATTCCCCACTTGGCTACATTGGGCTTAGGCGTGGGTGAAGGCGGACAAGTCGTGGATACTTATCCCATGTTTGTAGTGGGTGCAGTACATTTAATTTCTTCTGCTGTATTGGGTGCGGGAGCGTTATTCCACACTTTTAAAGCACCAGCAGATTTAAAAGATGCCCAAGGAAAAGCCCGCAATTTCCATTTTGAATGGGGCGACACCAAGCAACTCGGTATTATTCTGGGTCATCATTTGTTATTTCTAGGTATAGGTGCATTGGCACTAGTGGCAAAGGCAATGTTCTTCGGCGGACTTTACGATGTCAATATTCAAGATGTGCGAGTAGTCACCGAGCCAACTTTAAATCCTGCAACTATCTTTGGCTATCAAACTCACTTTGCTAGTGTGGATAATCTAGAAGATTTAGTAGGAGGTCATATTTTTGTGGGCTTTTTGCTTATCGGTGGTGGTATCTGGCATATCATTACTCCTCCTTTGGGCTGGGCGAAAAAACAGCTAATCTTTTCGGGAGAAGCAATTCTTTCCTACTCCTTGGGTGGCATTGCTCTTGCTGGTTTTGTCGCTGCCTATTATTGTGCAGTCAATACTTTGGCTTATCCCTCAGAATTTTATGGCGCACCTTTAAGTATCAAATTGGGAGTTGTTCCCTATTTTGTCGATACCGTAGCTTTACCTCCTGGAGTACATACTGCTCGCTGTTGGTTGGCTAATGCTCATTTCTTCCTCGCATTTTTCTTCTTGCAGGGTCATCTTTGGCATGCATTACGAGCGATCGGCTTTGACTTTAAGCGAGTAATCACCGCCTTAGACAATGCAGGAACTCCCCAATCAGGTGAAGCTATGGCGGGCAAGCCATCTGCTTCACAAAAACCAGCTACAGAAGGGGCTGGGGATTAGGGAATAATCCAACTACATTGTTTTTTCGTGTTCTCATTGATAGCTTAATGCAAATATCGGGTTGCATTAAGCTTTTCTTGTTGATTTGATATAAAAATTAAAAACTTATGACAGCTACAAGAGATATTTCTAACCAAAATTATAGTTGGCTATCGGGTAATGCTCGTCTGATCGATCTATCTGGTCAACTATTAGGGGCGCATATCGCCCATGCAGGATTGATTATGTTCTGGGCGGGATCGATCGCGCTACTAGAGATCGATCGCTTTACTTACGATCTTCCCCTAAATGAACAAGGACTATTATTATTGCCCAATCTGGCTCGTTTGGGTTGGGGAGTGGGTGCTGGGGGAGAAATTATTAGCCTCTATCCTTATTTTGTTATTGGGATACTCCATTTAGTCGCTTCTGCTGTATTGGGTGCGGGGGGATTGTTTCATGTCTTTCGCGGTGCAGCCAACCTTAAAGATGCTTCTGGGCGTGCTACTAAATTTCATTATGAATGGGACGATCCTCAAAAATTAGGCTTTATTTTGGGTCATCACCTAATATTTTTGGGTGCAGCAGCATTATTATTTGTCGGCAAAGCTATGTTCTGGGGTGGAATCTACGATGCGCTAACAGATAATGTGCGTCTAGTTACCGAACCTACTCTCAATCCCATAACTATTTTTGGTTATATTTTTGGTTGGCATAATGGAGTTTGGAATCCCTTGGGAATGGCTGCAGTAGATAATTTAGAAGATATTATCGGCGGTCATATTTGGGTTGGAATTGCCTGTATTGCTGGCGGTGCTTGGCATATTGTCAAAGAGCCTTTTGGGTTTGCCAGAAGTGCTTTTGTCTACAACGGACACGCTATTCTTTCTTATAGTTTGGCGGGGGTGGCATTAATGGCATTTACTTCGGGCTATTTTGTGGCTTTTAACGATTTGGCTTTTCCTCCTGCATTATTTGGTGCGGGTTTAGGACAGTTTGCAGGGGTGCAGTTTACCCTCTGCGCTACTTTTTTGGGGGGTCATGTGTGGCACGCTCTTAAATCTAAATCTGAAACTGGAATTTTGAGCGAAGAAGATAAATTTAATGCCACGATTCCTGGTTTTATTGTAGGTGCGATCGTCGTTATTAGTTTAGTTTTGCTCTCTGCTAAATCCTAATAAAATGGTTCAATAAATAGACCTAATAAAATGGTTAAATAAATAGACAAATAAGCCTTTTCTTTGGAGAAGGCTTATTTATTTAAGCAGTTAATCTGCTTATTAGCTTTAATTTCGCTCTTTATTTTCTCTTGATAATATACAAAAACTTTAAACAAAAGACATACTTTATTGATTAAAACTGAACCCAAAAAAGTTTTATTTTTAAGTTTTGATAATTTTTAGGTTTATCGTTTGAAATTTTTTCATTTTATCTATAATACTTATTTTAAAGCACACAAAGTATTATTTTGAGTTTCAAGATAATATGTACAGCTTAAAAGAAATAAAAATTATTTAAATAGTTGGAAAAAATTATAATGATTCAACAGTTTAACCTACCTAACGGAAACGATAGCCTATTTGGTAATTAC
>CAYXWE010000152.1:0-7522 GCA_964468145.1 uncultured Pleurocapsa sp. | reverse complement strand
CTTTGAGCATAGGGAGGCAACTTATCGAACATTGCTCTGGGTGCTGATTGGTCGTATCCAGCCTGCAAACGTCCCCAACCCACTACCAAAAACGGTGCATAAGCTAAAATTACCGCTCCTACTACAGAATAAAGCAGAATTGTATCCACAGATAAATTCATATATTTAAATATTTAAAAAACTATTACTCAGTTACCTAATCAAAATAAAACAACGTGACAATCTTGCGTAAGTCTTCTGCCTCTTGACAAGTCTTGAGCAAAGTGTTGCTGTCATGAAAAGCAAAACAAATTAATCGATCGCAACGCGCAATAATTTCGCTGTTACACATTGCACTAGCCTCGCCCAAAGATAGATGATCGTTTTTAGAGTTTTCAACTAAATGAACCACCTGCTCTAATTGATTGCGCGACTCTAAAGGTTGGCGGGACAAACTCTGGGGCAAAATTACCGTCAACAGGTTAGAATCCGCCCGCATTGCTCCTTTAATAGCTGCGGAATTCGTGCCGATCGCGCCTGAAGTCAACAAGCGATTGCCTCCCAAAACCAAGGCATAGCTCATCATTTCGATTAGCTGCTGGTGCATAATCGGTACGTGACGCGAACCCAATAGGGCAATTCTTTTAGAGCCAGTTTGCTGAATTGCAGCTAGCTCTTGAGTCAATGTATCGAGACTGGGATCGCTTACGGTTAAGGTGTCTAATGGTTGTTGGCTCAATGAATATATCTAGTTTTATGGTTGATTTTAACGCCAGCAATTGTAACAAATTATTGAAGACCAAAGCGAGAGCTTGTGGTAAAACTTTACTCCTCATCCTTTTAAGCAATACTGCCTCTTTTTCTAGCTTCTTTATAAGAAGTACCCACATTGCGCAAGCCAGCTTTAATTAACTGTTGTTCTAACAAGGCAAAAAAACGAACGCGATCGCCTCCACGCACCACTGCTTGATTGTGGGCTTCTGCTAAAGCGACGGGATAGCCATAACCCTTATGTACCTGCGCCAACACAATTGCTAAAGATTGCTCGAATAAAGCACTATCTTCTACCAACCATGCAGGAGCTTCGATACGGGCGATTTCTGCACCCACATTGACATAGCAAAAGTATACCCTTTGTGCTTCTTCGTAGAGGTCGAGAATGCGTAAATTACTGCGATAGAGAGGACTTCTTTGCCCAGGCTCTAGTTTGCCCGCCCAAAAGGTAGAATCTCTTAAAGAATCTATTTTCTGGCAGGGATATTTATCACTCAAGTCGCTGCAGTTAACTACGCAGTTAGGATGTTCGTACTCGCAACTATTAAAGCGCAAAAAGTTTAACCCTTCGGTACTGCGAGAAGCACTAACATAACCCATCATAGGAATTTTATTTTCGCGCAGTTTTTCGCCAGCAGCCAAAATAGGGGGCAAAATTTTATCTCTAGCTTCGGTGGGTAAACTATCTAAAAACCAATAGATTAAAGAACCATCAACTAAAGCCAAATTGGGAATATCGTGATGTTGTCCTGGGGGTAGTACCCAATTACAAGCCATCTCTGCCAGAGTTTCTGCTTCTGATACGGTGCGCCTGTGTCCCATCCATTCTTCTAGGCGAATGTTCCATTGTTTAGAAATATAGAGGTCTTCTTTTTTGTAAAATACCTCTGGTACGCTATCCAATAAGGGATGCAAACTTTGTCCGTAGTGGAGCATAATCTGACCGATATTAATCAGATAACAGTAGGCAATTTCATGATGAGAAGGAGAAATCTGCGAACCATCTGTGGCAAAAACGCTGTGACTATAGGGTGCTTGCTGAATATCAAAGCATCGATCTAGCGGTTCGATGGGAGTAGCTGCTGCAAAAATAGTGCGATCGCGAAAATCTGCTTGAGCCTGAATTAACTCGGCTTGTTTCTCGGCTGCTTGTTGTTGTAACTTTTGAGCTAGTTCAAATCTTTGGTGTGATGCGATCGTTTCCTTTCTCATGTGGTCGCTGATACCAGGAATTTGCCCTGCAATTTTAGCTAGATCTAACATAATGATTAGGGATAAATTTATTTAATGTCAGACATCATTTATTTGACTACCAGAATCCAATATTCCTTTATACATTGGTGAGCTAAACTATAACTGACACTATAATTCATTTTCCTGACTAGAATTAATATAGGAAAATAAATACCCACCCCTCGCGGTACATTTGTAAAGGAAGTAAATACTGAATGTCTAATTTAGAACGTAGAAGAACTCCGCTAAATAAAGTCAGTAGGCAACCCAGAAAATCGAGCTACAATACTGGCGAACATCCTTTTCAAGATAGCGCGTTGGGTTTAGTTTCTACTACTAGCTTCCCTGCAATTGTCGGTACGGCTGATATGATGCTCAAATCAGCGGAAGTTACGATGGTAGGTTACGAAAAAATTGGCAGCGGACATTGTACTGCGGTAGTTAGGGGCAATATTGCTGATGTTCGATTGGCAGTAGAAGAAGGGGCAAAAACCGCCGAGAAGTTTGGTCAGCTAGTGTCTAAACTAGTAATTGCCCGCCCGATGCCGAATTTGGAGGCAATTTTTCCCATTGGTAGCCATTTGATCGAACTAACCCAAAAAAGAAGGGGTTATAGTCGTCTGAGCAATCGCTCCATTGGTTTGCTAGAAACCAGAGGATTTCCCGCTATGGTAGGTGGTGCAGACGCAATGTTAAAATCTGCCGATGTACAACTAGCCTCTTATGAAAAAATTGGCGATGGCTTGTGTACCGCTATTATTCGCGGCTCGATCGCCAATGTGGCTATGGCGATCGATGCGGGAATGCAAGAAGCAGAAAGGATTGGCGAACTACACGCAGTAATGGTCATTCCTCGATTGTTAGAAGATCTCGAACACACCTTACCCGTAGCTAGCTATTGGATGGAAGAAGAAAAACAACCTCTACCTGTATTGTTACCCAAACAAGTGAAGCAGAAAGAGAAAGAGAAAGAGTTTGTAGAACTACCTCAAGCCGAACCCCAACCTTTAGAAATTCCTCTCAAAAAACCAATGGAAATAGAAGAACTTTAATTGTGATGGTTCTTTTTGAAAAGATCTACATCTAAGCTATTTGAGTTTGATGGTGCATCGAATTTGCAGGGAATAATTCTGCTTGAATTTTATCTAACAAATTTCCTCCTTCTAAAACAGTATTATTTAAAATGGCAAACTCTAAATTGGTGCGATCTAAATTTGTCTTAGTTAGATTGGCACTATCTAAGTTTGCTTGTTTTAAGGATGCCTCAGTCAAATCCGCATTAGTTAAATTTGCCTGACTTAAATTGGCATTATTCAAATTACCCCGATTGAGTTTGGCATTAGTCAAATTAGCATTACTGAGATTGACCTGTTTTAATAAAGCATCTTCTAAGTTAGCATTGCTCAAATTAGTCTTGCTCAAATTAGCTCTAGCTAGTTTTGCCTGACTGAGATCGATACCTGCCAAATTTGCACCGCTCAAATCTACATCAATTAAGAATGTTTGACTGAGATTAACATCAGTCAAAGAAACATTTTGTAGTTGCGCTCCTGTCAAGCGACCTTCATATAAATTTGCCCAATTAAAGTTAACTTTATTAAGATTTGCCTGTCTTAAATTAACTTTTTGTAGCTTCGCCCCGCTAATATTGGCAGTGAATAAATTGGAGGCTCTAAGATTGGTATAAGAAAGATCCGCACCGCTTAACTTGCTCCCAATTAACTGAGATTTGACCATAAAAGCTCCCGTGAGATTTGCTTTAGTTAGATCGGCAGATTCTAAATTGATTTCGCTCATTTTGGCATAACTAAGATTTGCCCAGTTGAGAGATGCTTCGCTCAAATCTGACTTAGTTAAAAAAGCCCGACTGAGGTTTGTTCCCATTAGGTTAGCTCTAGTCAAGTTCACCCCAATCAGCATTACTCCTGATAAATCTTCTCCTCGAAGATCGACCCCTGTAAAATCTCTATATCCCTGTTCGTAAAACTTTAATAGGTGTTCGGTTTTCATGAAAATTATTAACTTTAATTAAATACAAATATAGGGATTTCAAGAACTATTTAGTTACTTGTTTATGGCTGCTATTAATATTATTACCCGATTAAATATAATTTTATAGCTAGTTAATAATAATTTTTATATCGATCTATTATTGATTTTAATTCTCTAAACAAGCAACTAATGGATCGATATTCATACCAAACCAATCAACAACTGTTACAAGATTTGATGCGACAAGTCAATATATCTGATATTTATGAATTGAGTAGAGTCGCGGGAGTACCCAGACTGCCCATAATTAGAATCCAAAGGGGACTGATTCGCAACATATCAGTAAACGCGATCGCGAAAATAGCCAAAGCTTTGAATGTCTCGGTAGACAATTTGATTGAAACTTTTAGCGAACAATCTGTAACAAATATTAGTAATAGCACCCCAGAAGTAAAATCAGATAATGCTTTGGCTGCTTGCCAACAAGAATATCAAAAATTACAACAAGAAATGTTACAGCAACAAGAATTTTTAGAGGCTCAATTTCAAAAAGCTAGCCTAGAAACGATCGAATCCTGGTTATTACAGTGGCCGACTGCTGTTACTGCAGTACAGAAGAATCCTCAGTTACCCGCCAGTAGATTGATTGCTTTGATCGAGCCTGTAGAGCAACTATTAAAACAATGGAATGTAGAAGCGATCGCAACAGTCGGCGAACAGTTACCTTATAATCCTCGATATCATCAGTTAATCAGAGGAACAGCAGAACCAGGGCAGATGGTAGAAGTCCGTTATGTCGGCTATAAACAAGAAGATAAGCTGCTTTATAAAGCTAAAGTCAGCCCAGTCTAAGCAGGAGTAGTTAATAGTATTTTGAGGATTAAAGTATGAATTGGTGGCAAAAGCTCAAGAAAAACTCTTTAGCTCGTTTTGGGGCGACAATACTAATTGTATTTTATCTTTCTGCTATTTTTGCTGATTTTATCGCTCCCTATTCTCCCTACGCTTCTCAAGATGATGGTTCGCTGCTACCTCCTACTACAATATACTGGCAAGATTCTGCTGGGAAGCTAACCGCGCCCTATGTTTATCCCACTACTCAGGGCATCACCGATTTAGAAACAGGCGATCGCTTGTTAATTATTGATAAGAGAAATCCCGCCCCCGTAAAATTATTTACTACAGGAAATCCTTACAATCTTTTGGAAATTTCCTTGCCCTTGCCCCCCAAGTTTGAATCTCAGGTTATCTTTCCTGGTATTCCCCTCAAGCGTCATCTTTTTGGTACATCGGGAAAAGGCAAAATTAACATCTTAGGTACGGACGAACAGGGTCGAGATTTATTTAGTCGTCTGCTGTTTGGCGGTAGAATCAGTCTCTTTATCGGGCTGGCGGGGATTGCTATATCATTCCCCATTGGGATGCTGGTGGGCGGAATATCGGGTTATTTTGGCGGTTGGGTTGATGGGTTTTTGATGCGAATTGTGGAAGTCTTGATGACTATTCCTGGTATTTATTTACTAATTGCCCTGGCTTCGGTACTTCCTCCTGGGTTGAGTAGCGCGCAAACCTTTTTATTAATTGTTTTAATTACTTCTTTTATTAGCTGGTCGGGTTTGGCTAGAGTAATTAGAGGTCAGGTATTATCAATTAAAGAACAAGAGTTCGTCCAAGCAGCAAATGCGATGGGTGCAAATCCTTTGTATATTATCGTGCGCCATATACTGCCCCAAACAGCTACCTACGTGATCATTTCTGCTACCCTAGCCGTACCTGGTTTTATTATTGCAGAATCAGTATTGAGTTTAATTGGTTTGGGCATTCAGTCCAAAGATCCTAGCTGGGGTAACTTATTATCTTCGGCTACTAATGCCTCTATTTTGGTATTGCAACCTTGGTTGATTATTCCCCCAGCTTTACTAATTATTCTGACAGTTTTAGCGTTTAATTTATTAGGAGATGGTTTGCGAGATGCTCTAGATCCTCGTAGTTTGTATCAAAATAAATAATAAATAATTTGATTATTGAGTTCTCGATTGGATAGTCCTTGCCCATTTAGTGTGTCGCCAAATTAAAATAAAGCAAATTCCCGATGCGATCGCGCCAAGAAACCATTTCAAAGTAGTTTTAAATAACTCTTGTGTTTGTCGATTGAATTCAGTCGTTAATTCTTCTTTGGCTTGTAATTGTTGTTGTTCTACTTGGGCTAGCAAATTACTTTTTATTTTCTCAGTAGATTCTGCTGGAATCTCCTCGGTAGTTGGCTCTGCAGTGTATCTTTGGAGCAAACTAGCCAACTGTTCTGGAGTTGCTTGCTGTAGCTGTTGAGTATATTGTTCTACTTGAGTTTCCTGTCGCTCGATCTGACTAGTCATTTGAGCTTGAGTACTGCGATAGATACGAAAACCATTACCAAAGATTACGGGAGTAATCAAAAAATAACTAATACCAAGGAATAAAACTAACCAAGAAATAGTTTTGAGCAACCAAGATTCTTTTGGTTTAACAATATTGCCCTCGCGACGATAAAAAATAAAGGATAAACTTAATAAGAATCCCCAGACATTTTCTACTAGTCTTCCTGAAGTATTATATGCCCAGTCAGGATCGAAAAGTTGAGACGAAATAAGTAAAAAACCATAATCCAAAATAGCTAAAAATAAAATTAGATAGCCAACTAAATTAATGATATCTGTAGATCTTTCTTCGATCTTAATATTCAGTCGGCGATGCTTAATGATTGCTTCAGTTTTGGGTTTGAAGTTGTTTTTAATACGTCGCAAACGTGACTTCAGCATAATAATTTTTAAGAGCAGTTTGAGATAGACTAAGTAGTTTATAGCCTAGTGACTAGCGATCGGCAATTAAGTAGGTGGGTGGAAATGAATCTAAGATATATGAATCGAGAATTGGAAATACTGTCTAGGTATTGCAGGATATCATGGGAATCAGTTAAAGCTTTGTTCTCTGTTCGACATAAATTTCTCTAATATCTTTAGGAATGGGCATCGGGCGCATGGTTTCAAGATGAATGAAAAATCCTGTTTGAGTTGCAGAGGTAATTATTTCATCATTAAGAAAAATTTCTGCTTCGAGAGTATAGCGTAAGCGTCCTAACTCAGACATCCACATCCTTCCATCAGGGCGTCAGATTACTTTGAATATAGCTTTGTAAATGGGCGATCGCTCTTTGAAGATGAATGGGATTTTTGGCAAGCTTACTCATCATCATTGCACCCTCAATATTACAGATAATGATAGTGGCTATAGTGTCGGGTTCAACAGTCGATCGCACCTCCCCTTTTTTGATTCCTTTCTCTATAATGCGAACAATCAAATCTCGCCAGGAGTTAATCGCTGTTAGAGCGCGATCGCGCAATGGGGAATCGGTATCGTCAGTTTCGATTGCCGTATTTAAAATCGGACAACCTCCTACAATTGGCGGATCGTCGATATAAATTAGGTAGCTAGACACTAAAGCATCTAAACGGGCGATCGCATTGCGTTCTGTTTTCACCACACTCCAAACTCGCTGATTCAAAAG
>CAYXWE010000151.1:0-7529 GCA_964468145.1 uncultured Pleurocapsa sp. | reverse complement strand
GAACTATGGCAAGTAAGTAATAAAGCTGGTGTGAAAGATGTCATCGCTCACAAAACTCCTTTAGCTAAATTGGTTATTCAACCTATGAAGCAGCTAGATTTACTAACTTCAGGAACAATTGCTCCTAACCCTCTAGCATTATTAGACTCAACAGAAATGAATGAGTTGGTTGCTAGTGCTAGAAGAGAATACGAACTAGTAATTATCGACGCGCCACCTTTGGCTGTTACCGCTGATGTTCTAACCTTAACCAAACTGGTTGATGGTATTGTCTTTGTCAGCCGTCCTGGGGTAGTAGAAACAGAAAGTGCCGAATTAGCACAGGAAACTATTGCTAATGCTAATCTTTCTGCCAAAGTTTTAGGAATGGTAATCAATGGCGTCAAACCCAACGAATTCGATCGCTATTCCTATCATGCTAAATACAGCAAAAATTACTTTACAAGCTCTACTGAAGGCAGCCCTTCTAAAACCGCTCCAGCATAAAGCAAAACTTACATAATTGGCTAGTTAAATTCGTAAATACAATTAATTGAAGTAATTTAATTAAAGTAATACACTTTGTGCGATATGAATAAATCAACTATTGTCATTGGCTTAGATGCGGGCGAACCAAGGTTAATCGAAGAATGGATGGCAGCAGGACATCTACCAAACTTAAGTAAAATAACTGAGGCAGGTACTTATAGTCGTTTAAATAATACAGCTAATTACTGCGGTCAGCCTACTGAATACTCGACCACAGAACCTTTATGGGCAGCTTTTAATACAGGATGTCGCGTTGATACTTTAGGATACTGGGATACGGCAGCATATAATCCCGAAAACTACGAAATCATTTGCGATGTAGTAAAAAGCGGTTACGACTACCAAGAATTTGCTCCTTTCTATGCTTTAGGCAAAGATTATAAAGTTGCAGTATTAGATGTTCCTGTTAGCACTCTTTCTGACGATATTAACGGGCCTCAGATTTTAGGCTGGGGCGGTCACTATCCTTATACAGTCAGTGCCTCCAATCCTCCCGAATTATTTACCGAAGTAGTCGAAAAATACGGCAAAAATCCAGTGCTGCACAACGACAACGGGCTTTGGTGGAATCCTGAATATGTTAAGTGGGTAGAAAATGCCTGCAAAGATAGTATCGCAGGTCATTCTGCGATCGCTCGCGAGATGCTCAAACAAGACAATTGGGATTTATTCCTCATGGTTTTTGGTGAAACTCACACTATCGGTCATGATGTTTACAACTACAGTCAAGACGACCACGCTGTATATAATCACCTAACTCAAAACGGTACTAGGGCAGAAGACCCCGTACTAAATACCTATCAAAGGATCGATACAGCGATCGGCGAAATCTTAGCAGAAGCCCCAGAGAATGCCAATGTAGTTTGCTTCTCCGCTCACGGTATGGCAGGAAACTTCACCGATTTATTAAGCATGGCGGTACTCCCAGAATTAATGTATCGCCTCCACTATGGCAAACCAGCTTTAGCACCAGGAGAAGTCGGCACGACTCCTGGCCCTGTGGTTACTAAACCAATTCGTAATTCTTGGGCAGGAGAAATCTGGAGTCAAATTTACGAACCCAACCCCATCAAGAAACTATTTCGCACTTGGACGCATAAAAAGTTCTTGCGGGGTAAGAAGCACGGTTTACTTTCTCCCTATAGCCTATTAGACGAGCCAGTCGAGCAAGAAATAGCAATGGGTTGGATGCCTGGGATGTGGTATTCTCCCCTATGGCCTGAGATGAAAGCCTTTGCTTTGCCTGCTTTTACTAACGGACATATTCGGATCAATCTCAAAGGAAGAGAGCGCGATGGAGTAGTCGAACCTTCAGAGTATTTTGCTCTGTGTGATGAAATAACTGAAATCCTCTACGATTTGGTAGATGCCCGAACTGGCAAAAAAGTAGTGAAGCAAGTTGTCAAGACTCGTGTTACACCCTTAGATGACAATCCCAAATTGCCCGACGCGGATTTAGTAGTGCTGTGGCAAGAACCGATGACTGATGTAGTCGATAGTTCCAAGTTAGGTCGCGTTGGTCCATTAACCCACTGTCGTGCAGGCGGTCATAAAGGTCAAGGATTTATCGCCGCCAAAGGACCAGATATTCCTGCTGGAGTCGATTTGCCTCCAGGCGAAGCCGTGGATTTAGCTCCCACAATTTTGAACTTGATGAATGTAGAAATTCCTCAACACTTAGATGGCAAGCCTTTGATTCAAAATATTAATAGCTCGGCTTATTTGGCTTGATTTTGACAAATTTTGTAATTGACTAGATAGATGAAACCAGAAGTATCGATTGTAATACCAACGTATAATTGCGAAGACTATATTGCTCAAGCCTTAGAATCAGTTTTTGCTCAGACTTATAGTAATTTGGAAATTATTTTGGTGGACGATGCTTCTGCCGATTCTACTCTAGAAATTGCTCGTGGTTTTGACGATCCGCGGTTGAAAATTATTGCTCGCCCTGAAAATAAAGGCGTAAGTAGCGTTCGCAATTGTGGTATTCGACAAGCAAGAGGTAAGTGGATTGCTCTTCTAGATTCTGATGATTGGTATGCACCAGAACGTTTGGAAAGGTTGTTAGAAATAGCATCAAAACAAGATGCAGATTTAATTGCTGACGATTTATTTCTAATTCGCGATCGCGAACAGTATCCTTGGAGTACTCTATTACAAGAGAATCAACCACGGAGGGGCTTTGTTGAATTAGTTGATGCAGTCAGATTTGTTACCAGCGATAGACCATCGCCAATAAATGCACCAAGAACTTGGAGTCTGGGCTATACCAAACCTCTGATAAGACGGGAGTTTTTACTCCAGCACAGCATTGAATACAATGAATTAATTAATGTTGGTGAAGACTTTGTTCTTTATATGCAGTGTTTGCTTAAGAAAGCTCGTTTTTTGTTGGCATCTCGACCTTATTATTACTATCGGACTCGCGAAGTATCTCTTTCTACAAGAACGCCGACCCAATACTTAGCAGAATCTTGTCAAATTACGCAAAATTTCATCGATTTGGAACAGACTAAGGTCAATCCAAATAGGCAATTATTAAAAGCAATGTACCAAAACCTGACAGCTTTTCAAAAAAGACTCGCATATTACCGTGCTGTAGAGTACATTAAACGGAAAAAAGTATTTAATACTCTAATTCAAGTTATTAAATGTCCTTATATTTTAATTTATTTCACTAACAAGCTGATTACTATTTTAGAGAATAAAACTTTAGCCATATCTTCTCCAACAGAAAATGAGTACGTCAGCTTGACATTCGATTAATTTTAATTGACAGGTTAAAAAAATATATAATAGACAACTAAATATTTACCCGACAAAGCACATACAAGATAAAAACGACTTTTAAATATATTTACTTTTTATTTACAGCCTCGATATTATGACAAAAAGCCAAAGCTATTTTTTTAAAATTTTTGAATATATTTTTGCAATTATTTCTTTAGTTCATATATCCCAGGCTATTACTCCGTTGATTTTAACCAATGGTGCCAGTGAAGGAGATGGCATCGATCCAAATACTCTTGATTTGTCGATTAATGCCAAAATATCACTTTTAATTTATTTTGTAACATTTATACTACTATTCATACGGTGGAAAAGAACTTTAGCTACGATTTCTAGCAATAAGTTTCTCTGGATACTTATGGGAATTATTGGTTTTTCATACTTTTGGTCAATTAATCCCAGTCAAACTTTAAGATTCGCTGTCTACGCTGTTGGTACAACTGCCTTTGGACTTTATCTGGCCACTCGTTATACCCTACCAGAGCAGTTAGAGTTGTTGGCTTGGACTTACGGACTACTTCTTGTTTTGAGCATATTATTTGCAGTAGGTCTTCCGAGTTATGGATTGATGGGGGGAGTGCACGCAGGTGCCTTTCGAGGTGTATTTACTCACAAAAATCAATATGGTGCATTTATGGCTCCTGGGGGAGTTGTTTTTTTATTAAATGCCTTTCAGACCAAAAAACACACTTGGATTTACTGGTGTCTTTTAGTTCTTACCTGCGCCACAATGGTTATGTCTCAGTCAACAACTGCTATAGGAACTTTTGCGGTGATGCTGATGCTATGTATTGTTTATCGTATTTTTCGCTGGCGATATGAAGTTATGGTTTCAGCTGTATTAGCGGTAACCATGGTAGGCTTGGCTGGCTTAATCTACATTGCGGGATATGTAGGCTCAGATTCTTTATTGGATTTGGTAGGCAAAGATGTAACTCTATCGGGTAGGACAGATATCTGGAGGTATGTTTGGGATCAAATTCAACTACGTCCTTGGCTTGGTTACGGATTAGCTGCCTTCTGGAATGGTTATGATGGACCTTCTGGCTATATTCAACTAGCAATGAGAATTGCAGTTATTTATGCTCACAATGGCTTTTTAGAGATTTGGCTATCTTTAGGCTTAGTTGGTTTGAGCGTGTTTGTTATTGGCTTTTTGAGTACTACTATTCAATCTCTGACATTGCTGAGAAAAACCAGTACTCCCGAAGGATTTTGGCCACTATTATTTTTGACTTATATTTTGTTGTCGAATTTGACAGAAGGAACTATCTCTAATATGAATAGTTCTTTCTGGGCGTTATATACAGCAGTGTCTTATTCTTTAGTCATCGCCAAAAACAATCGATATATAATTTCTGACTAGTGCCGAACGCAACTTTTTAAACCACGAAATAGTAATTATGAATCTAGCAGAAATTAAAGTAAAAGCGACTAATCTATTTCAAAGTGGTCTGGCACGAGATACTTTGTGGATGTTATTGTCCAAACTGTTCAACGTAGTTATGCAGGCAGGATATTTTATTATTGTTGCTCGTTTGCTAGGAAAAGAAAATTATGGTTCTTTTATTGTAATTACTGCTTCAGCTTCGATTATTTTTCCTTTTGTTGCTTTAGGTAGCGAACATATCTTAGTTAAAAATGTTGCCACTAACAAAGCCTCTTTTAGTACCTATTGGGGCAATACCTTAGTTTTGCTAATTTCTAATGGAGCATTGTTGACAGTTGGTTTGTTATTGCTATCTCCCCTGATATTTCCAGTAAACATTTCCTGGCTGACTATACTACTAATTTTACTAGCAGATTTAATTTGTTTAGGACTTGTAGATACTAGCTACAAAGCATTTGTTGCGGTCAACATGGTTAAAAAAACTGCCCAATTGGGCGTATTGAGTACTTGTGGCAAATTACTTGCTGCCCTGTCTCTTGCAGTGTTTTTTAGTCAGCCAACGGTTGCGATCTGGAGTTATTTATATCTAACTAGCTCAGTTATTACTGCTGCGATCGCAATTTTGGTAGTCAACAAAATGGTTGCTCCTCCTCGTCCTATATTTTCCGAACTTAAATCTAATATCGGACAAGGACTATATTTTTCTATTAGTGCTTCAGCCAATAATATCAATGCTGGTTTGGATAAATCCATGTTGGGCAAATTATCTAATGTGGCTGCTGCAGGAATTTATGGATCTGCATATCGTTTTATTGATGTAGGCAACGTTTTTTTATTAGCTTTGTTTGGAGCTAGCTACACAAGATTTTTTCAACACGGAGCTTCTGGTATCAAAGGAACGCTGGCTTTTGCTAAGCGTTTATTACCTATTTTGGTATTTTATGCCGTTGTCAGCGTTACAGGCTACTTGCTTCTTGCCCCTTTTATTCCTGTAATTTTGGGGGAAGAATATCGCGAAGCGATTAACGCCCTATTGTGGTTATCGCCAATTCCTGCGATCGCTGCATTCCAGTATTTAGCAGCAGATACTTTGACTGGATCGGGACACCAAAAAGCTCGAAGTATAGTGCAGGTTGGTGCAGCCATACTCAATATCTTATTAAATATTGTATTGATACCTCAGTTTTCTTGGCAGGGAGCAGCGTGGGCTACGCTCATTTCTGACTCTTTAAGATTAATTTGTCTGTGGCTGATAGTTTTCTTGTTATATCGCAGAGTAAATAGACAAGTTAGTAAAAGTTGACATTTGGCAAATAGATATAGATACTAATTCACATTACCTTTTTAAAAACATCAATACAAATAACAATATTTAAAATGTCAGTGCTGTCCATTCCCTTAGTTAATTCTGATATTTCAGAGACAATCTAATTTTAGAAACTATATATAATCACAAAATAAAATCATGCTTTTTAATTCTTTTGAATTTGTATTTTTATTCTTACCAATTGGACTAACGGTTTTTTTCTCTCTAGGAAAAAATGCCAAATGGGTTAAGCAGCAAGTTCCTATTTTGTGGTTAGTACTAGCTTCTTTATTTTTCTATGGTTGGTGGAAACCTTTAAATTTACCTTTAATAGTACTGTCTATCTTGGTCAATTATGGTTTAGGTCATTTATTAGGCAATGTCCTAGAAAAATCATCTGCAAAAAAAGCGATATTAGTATTGGGAATAGTTTTAAACTTAGGATTAATTGGCTATTTTAAATATGCTAATTTCCTGATTAAAAATATAAATCAATTAGTGGGAGCAAACTACGATTTGCCATCAGTGGTAATTCCACTGGCGATTTCGTTTTTTACTTTTCAACAGATTGCATATCTGGTAGATGCTTATCAGGGTCAAACTAAAGAGTATAACATCTTGAAATATATGCTGTTTGTTTGCTTTTTTCCTCAGTTAATTGCAGGACCTATAGTACACCATAAAGAAGTCCTTCCACAATTTGAAAAAGCATCTATATATAAATTCAACCAAGGAACTTTAGCCATTGGTTTGACTATTTTTATGGCTGGTTTATTTAAAAAAGTAATTTTTGCCGATCGCATTGCCGAATATTCTAACTTGGCGTTTGCAGCTGCTTCACAAGGAATAGATTTAACTTTTTCCGAGTCATGGGTAGGAGCGTTAGGCTACAGCCTACAGCTTTATTTCGATTTTTCAGGCTATTCTGATATGGCAATTGGAGCAGCATATATGTTTGGTGTCAGGCTACCGCTAAACTTTAATTCCCCCTACAAAGCAGTCAGTATTGTTGATTTTTGGCGCAGGTGGCACATCACGCTGTCGCACTTCTTACGGGACTATTTATACATTCCTTTGGGGGGTAGTAGAAAAGGTCAGTTAAGACGATACTCTAATTTAGTGATAACTATGCTACTGGGAGGTTTGTGGCATGGTGCTGGTTGGACATTTATTTTTTGGGGAGGTTTACACGGTCTATATTTAGTTATCAACCATTTATATCGTTCAGTGCGTAAGGGGCTGGGACATAACCTCAAAGATGATGGTTGGCTAATAAGGGGTATTGGCTGGATTACCACTTTTATTGGTGTAGTAATTTCTTGGGTCTTTTTCCGTGCTGAGAGTTTTGAAACCGCTACTTCTATTTTAAAATCGATGTTTGGTTTTTATGGAGTTCAATTGCCAGATTTCCTAGAACCCTATTTTGGTTTTTTAAGAAATATAGGAATAGGATTCTTAGGTTTCAGTGTCAATGTAGGTATCAATCGTGGCTTTGGCTGGAACAATCCTTGG
>CAYXWE010000150.1:0-7563 GCA_964468145.1 uncultured Pleurocapsa sp. | reverse complement strand
CACAGTGTCCAATATAAACAGTTCCTTGCCCACTGTAATTACCGTTGCCATCATCTTCAAATTCTCCTTCTTCTAATTCAATCTTGAGATTGCATGAAGGAAGAGTAGCTAAAAGTAATAATTCGTTTCCAAGCCTGGGATTATAAGAAAAACTTTCAGAACTAATATTATTTGTGGTTTTTTGATACCAAGCAATTTGATTACCATCAATTCGCGCTTGATAATCATGCACATCATTGTTTGTCAGTTGAGTAGTATCCTGTGTATTAATGTTATAAAGAAAGATTTCATAGTCGTTGCCATCGTCTTGTGACCAAACAACGCTATTTTCTGAAACTACTACTTCAGTAGCTAAAATATCAGCACCGTTTGTAAGCTGTGTAGTATTTTTAGCATTAATATTGTAGAGAAATATTTCAGGTTTACTATTACTTCTTTGAAGCCAAACAATATTATCTCCTGAAATGTTTGCACCTCTTATAAATGAACTGCTAGCAATCTTAGTTTTCTCTCGATCGTCAATATTGTAAAGATAAAGATCCGAAGTAACAAAATCATTTCTATCTTTAGTATAAATAAGATTATTTTTTGAAATTCCAAAATTATCTATACTATTAGCACCACTTTCTATAGTTGTTCTAGTCCGATCTTCTAAACTATAAAGAATAATACTGAAATTCTGAGCTGCAATATCAAGTTCATCCCAAACAATATTACTACCTGAAATATGTGGACTTGATTCATTAACACTATTATTAGTTAAAGGAATAGTATTATCACCATCATAATAAAGTATTTCTGGATCGAACGTTATTATGTTAGCTACATCTCCATTAGGAAGAATGTTATCTTCTTTTCGATCCCAGACAACTCTATTTCCATCAATGTCTGGAGCGAAATTAGCTACATTTGAATTATTAGTAATTTTTCTGGTAGTATTGCTATCATCATAAAGATAGATTTCAGACTCAGTGTCAACTACGCCAAAACCAAAAGATTGTATGGCGTGAGACCAAACTACATTCTTACCCGAAATTTCCAGACTTACAAAATTCCTATTACCAACTGAACTATCGTCTAATGTGATTGCATTGTCTTCAATATTTATATTTTGCTGCTCGATCGCCCTACTCTCACCATCTATAATTCCAACAACACTATCATCTTCATTTCTCAACTGCTGCAACTCACTCTCACTTAACTCCTCGTCCTGCACCAAAGCAGCAAAAATCGCCCCTTCATCCCCTGGCGCATCGGTAACATTCAACTGATTATCTAAATAATGTCCGTATTCTTCTAGCAAGACATCACTAACAGCATCTAGGTTATTTGTATTCGCTAGTAAAAACTCTTGCGCCAAGTAAATTTTGTTAGTATCTCGTGTAAATGCACCGTTAGCATTATTTATATCGGCGCGATTAACAATTTCTATTTCGGGGAAAGTAACCTCTCCTGCTATCCAAGATTCTTTTAAAAAAATGGTATTAATACCATTACCAAATGTTAATTCCAAAGTTGTATCAAAATCGGGGCTACTAGCTAACTGTTGAAGTTTATTTTTAACTTCGCCTATCTGTTTTTCTAGTAGATCGTTCAAATATATCTTTGTATCTTTATTTAATTCTGAGACAAATAAAAAGTTATATTGACTATTCATAATAGATCGCATATACGAGAATACTTAACTCATAATTCCCATAAATGATGCGATCGCGATCGCCTGTTAGGTGAAATCGCATTCCTGAAACGATAAACTGCGGTCAAATTTAGAGTGTCCACTAAGTTATAACTTAATAGACACCTCAAAACTCCCCCAAAATACTGTTTAAAAAATCGTTTCTCTGCTATTAATGTACAGTACAGTTTACTCATCGATTTATTGGACACTTTGTATGAGACTCTTCGGCTACGCTGGTGTTTCCACTTCCCAACAATCCCTCGTTCTTTAGATTAAAGCACCTCAAAGATGCAGGAGTGAGAAAAAATAGAATCTTATATCTAAGATAAAATTTGTATTGCCCATCAAGAACAAACGGTAATTAATGAGTCTTACTCCCGAACAACAAGCAGCAGCCTATGCACCCTGTAGCGTGGTAATTACTGCGGGGGCGGGTACGGGTAAAACTCATATGCTGGCTCAAAGATATTTATATTATTTACAACAGAGAAATTTATCTCCTTTGGAAGTAGTAGCAGTTACTTTTACCGAGAAAGCTGCCACCGAATTGCGATCGCGCATTCGGGCTTTAGTCACTCAGCAGTTACCCCAGCGTTTAGATTTGCTGGCAGAATTAGAAGCTGCTCAAATTAGTACCATTCACGCCCTATCCTCCCGTATTTGTAGCGAACACTTTCAGTTAATTAATATTCCTGCCGATTTTCAGGTTTTGGACAGTTTGGAAGGGCAAGTATGGTTACAGGATAGTTTGCAAACGGCACTAACTAATTTATCTGCCGAAGTGTTTCGGGCTATTCCCTATTCATTGTTGCAGCAGGTATTAACTAAGCTACTCGACGATCCTTACACTGCCAGTCTAGCTTTAGATCGGGGTATTCAAGATTGGCAACAGTTGATTGCTAATGCCCGCACCGAAGCAGTAAAAATTATTATTAACGAACCTGGGTGGGATAGCAGCCGTACTGTCTTGGAAAAACATCAAGGGCAAGCAGGGGATAAGTTAGAAGCCATTCGCACTTCGGTATTGGCAGCGATGGCAGATTTAGAAGAGGCAGAGAATATAGATAATGCGGTTACTACCATCGATAAGGTTAATCTACGAGTTGGTAGTAAAAAGAATTGGCAGGATGATAGTTTTAAAACCGTCAAAGATGCTTTGAAAGTGCTGCGGGAAATTGTCAGAAGAGTAATCAGTCAAGGTTTACTCGATCTCCAGCTAGGAGATGCAGACGAACAACTGAAACAAATTTTCCCCGCCTTAACCGAAGCCTATAGAGAAGTAAGCAGTTATCTTTCTCGCCTCAAGCTGCAAAACAAAATACTTACCTTTAGCGATCTAGAAATATATGCCCTGCAAGCTTTAACTCATACTCAGGTACAAGACTATTATCGTCAAAGGTGGCAGGTATTTTTAGTAGATGAATTCCAGGATACCAACCCCACCCAAGCAGAATTACTCAATACTTTAACAACTCAAGCAGAATTAACCATTGTCGGAGATATAAAACAATCGATCTATGGTTTTCGACGGGCAGATATTCGCGTGTTTCAACAGTTTCGCGATCGCATTATCAAAGGTGGCGGTAAAGAAGTTATTCTCACTACCAGTTTTCGCACCCATAAAGCTTTAATAGATCGCTTTAATCAGATTTTCGCACCCTTACTCCAAGAAAATCATCAAGATCTTCATGGCTTTCGCACGGTAACTCCTATTTCTGGCGCAGCAGGAAGTAACTACGATTATTTGCGAGTCTTAATCGTGGGAGATCCTTTTCACCCAGAAGGGGAAGACAAACCACCCAAGCCTAATAAAGCCCAACGCCAACGGGTAGAGGCGTTTAATTTGGCAGAAAAAATCAAGCAAATGCTAGATAATAAAGCCCCCGTCTTCGATAAGCAAACCCAACAAACTCGCCCCATTCAACCGCGAGACATAGCTATCCTGACTCGTACCTGGCAACCTTTAGAAATATACAGCGAGGCTTTATCCGCCCTGGGTATTCCCGTCGCCCCTGCAGGGGGTGGTAATTTATTAGCCACTAGAGAAGCCAAAGATGCTAACGTATTGTTGCGATTTTTAGCCAATCCACAAGACGATATTGCTTTAGTGGCAGTGTTGCGGAGTCCTTTTTTTGCTATCAGCGATCGCCTTTTATTTCAAATACGACAAGAGTTTACCAAACCCCAAAGCCCCCTAAATCCCCCGAATTCGGGGGAGGAAAAAACTTATTGGTGGCAAGAAATAAAAACTCAAACCGCTTCATTTCCTGAATTAGAACATCCCGTTAGAGTATTAAACCAACTCTTAATCGCTTGTCAACCTCAAACACCCTCCCGCATCTTACAGATATGCGATCGCCTGACGGGATATACGGCAGTAATTGCCAATCTTGCTGGTGCAGAACGCAGACTGGCTGACTGGCAGGGTTTTGGACAACTAGTAAAGGATTTAGAACGGGGTACTTATAATTTATTTGGGGTGGTGCGTCGTCTCAAGCGTCTTTACGAACAAGAGGTGGCAGTACCCCGCCCTGTTTTATCTGTTGGCAATGCTGTCTCGTTGATGACGATTTTTGCCTCCAAGGGTTTGGAATGGGGTTTAGTAATCGTTGCCGATCTTAGTAAAGAACGCCCCCACAACTCTCCCCCAGTATATTTTGACAGTCAATTAGGAGTAGCAACTAAAAATAAAAACTCTACAGGAGAAATCCAAAAGCCAGTTTTGTATCGTTGGTTGGAATACCAGCAAGATAATAAATCTAGGGCAGAAGCTTATAGAGTATTGTACGTCGCTTTAACTAGAGCGAGAGATTATCTATTCCTCAGTGCAGCCGAACCCTATAAAGGAGAATTAAACCGCTTACAAAAAGGCTTAACTGCTGCCAATATACCTACCATTACTATTCCCTACACCGAAGCCAAAGCCCTACCCCCCATTCCTCAAACTCCTGCCATCCCTAATAAATTACCACCCTTATTATTAAACTCCGTAGGTTCGGGAATATCCCAACTTCCCGTTACCGCCCTCACAGATTATGCCCGTTGTCCCCAACGCTTCAAACTACACCTAATCGACGGGCATCCAGGCTTAGGAGAAGGTATGGCTTCGGGGATGCAGATAGGTACATTAGTACACAAGGCATTAGAAAATAATCTAACTCAGGCGGGACAATTAATACCCTTTGCAGAGGGAGAATGGAACGCAGAAATATTTAGTACGGCGATCGCCCTAGCTCATAGATTCTTTCAACTGCCTATGTACCAACACTTCCGCAATACTGCAATTGCTAAAGAACAGCAAGTTAGCTTGCAGCTAGGTGAAATAACCTTTAATGGCGTAATCGATCTGGTAGGGGATAACTGGATTTTAGATTACAAAAGCGATCGCATTATGCAGCCAGAGGATCATCGCTTCCAACTCTGGGCTTATGCTCGTGCAATAGGATATAACAATGCTCATATTGCCTATCTGCGCCAGGATCGCATTTATAGTTTCGATCGTACAGAATTACAGGCGATCGCACCTGAAGCCCTTAGTTTGGCTGAAAATATACATCGAGGTAACTATACCGCCACCCCGACGACGGAGAAATGCGCGGTATGTCCTTATTTAGCTTTTTGTAATGATGCGATGATTTGAGCCAATTTTGAATCGACATATTTACAGTTCTGCGTAACCAAATGTGACATTGAAATCCTCACACCAAACAGCAACAGAAGCATAATCATTTAAATCTACATCCTCTGGAACTTCATATCTTTGTGTACCTGTAAAACTTTGAATGGGCGCGAGACTAATATAATCCTCTTCAGCAATACTAGATTCTACTGTAGGATCTTTGTGGAGAATAATTTCTAGATCTGGCCCTTCGGAAACCTCAAAATCCTCGCTAAATTCAATATATTGTTTGCCATCTTCTTCAATTACTCTATAAGTTCCTTCCGTTTTTTTGCCCGAACCTACAGTGACGAATTGATTGGAAGCAGAATCAGAACCAGCGCAGGGATTAGCTGATGCACAGGGATTACCAGCGACAATGACAGAGGAATCTGCACTAGTAAATGAAGAAGCAATCGCACTATTAGAGAATAAAGAAGTACCGCCAACAGTTAAAATCGAAGCAGCAGCTAGAGTAGCAATATATGTAAGTTTCATGGTTTTGCTGAGTTATGTTTTGTATCTGTTCTACATTTACTATCTAACTCAATCAAACTGAATTTTATCTGAGCTGAAAATTTGTTTTTACTATAAATTGCCAACTAATTATTTCATAAAATAATAATGTGTAACTAAATTTAGTCTATTTCAAAAATCTAGAAGGAAACAATATAAATTTGGCGGGCAATATAAGTTAATCTATCTTGGTCTAAGAAGTTTAACTTTTTGCCCGTCCTAAGATCTTCGATAATCGATCTTTAATGAATTAAGCTTCGTCGTAAGCTTCAATATCTAACAGGTGAAGATAAGGCTGGGCCAATTCTTCTCGTTGAAAAGCGATCGCTCTAAGTAAATGCCAATCTTCCAAAGCTTCAAAAGGAGTGTTGTACTCATCTTGCTCTAAACGCGCAGCAATAGTAGCAACATTCTCTTCAGTCATTTTACCAATATCTTGCTTGGTCAACTTTAAAGTAGCCATTATCCCTATATCCCCATTAAGTAAAAAGCTTAGTTTCCCTAAACAAAATTCTAACCCAATTTATTGTTTGTCATTGCAATCGTCTTAAGATTAGCTTAGGAGAAGTACGCCCAATCGACATATCCAACCGTTAACAATTATTTATTGCCAGCTAAATGAGTATTTTAACCCTCCAAAATATAAAAAAAGATTTCGGAATCAAAGAAATCCTGCGGGATGCTAGCTTTAGTATCGAGCCTAACGATAAAGTGGGGCTGATTGGGGTAAATGGCTCTGGTAAATCAACTCTCCTGAAAATGATTGCAGGGATCGAACCTACAGATGGAGGTCAACGTATTACCAAATCTGGTGCGAGAATTATTTATTTACCGCAGCAGCCAGAAATTGAAGAAGATCGTACCGTAATAGATCAGGTGTTTGCCGATAGTGGGGAACAAATGAATCTAGTGCGGGAGTACGAAGATTTATCTCACAAGATAGCTCATGCAGCAGGAGACGATTTAGATGCTTTGATGTCGCGCTTGGCGGTAGTCACCGAAAAGATGGAATCTGTAGGAGCGTGGGAGTTGGAAACCAAAGCAAAAATTATTTTAAGCAAGCTGGGTATTGAAGATTTTGATGCCAGGGTAGGGGATCTTTCAGGGGGATATCGTAAGCGAATTGCATTGGCGACAGCCTTGTTAAACGAACCAGATTTATTATTAATGGACGAACCGACAAACCATTTGGATGCAGAGTCGGTAGAGTGGTTGCAAGAATATCTCGATCGCTTTGGCGGTGCTATTTTATTAATTACTCACGATCGCTATTTTCTAGATCGGGTAACTAACCGCATCATTGAAATAGATCGAGCAGATCTTTATACCTATTCGGGTAATTATTCATATTATTTGGAGAAAAAAGCCCTACAGGAAGAATCGGCTGCCAGTTCCCAACGCAAACATATAGGGGTATTGCGAAAAGAATTAGAATGGCTCAAAAGAGGGGCAAAGGCTCGCAGCACTAAGCAAAAAGCCAGAATCGATCGCATCGGACAAATGCAGGATAAGGAGTTTAAAGAAGCTCAAAGTAAAGTGGATATCGATACTCCAGGAAGACGCATCGGTAAAAAAGTAATCGAGCTAGAGCATATTACCAAATCCTATAAAAACCGCACCCTAATTAAAGATTTTAGCCATGAATTCACCCCAAGCGATCGCATTGGGATTATTGGGGGGAATGGTGCGGGTAAGTCTACTCTGATGAATA
>CAYXWE010000149.1:0-7611 GCA_964468145.1 uncultured Pleurocapsa sp. | reverse complement strand
CATCGCCGCGCTCAAAACCCCAGAAATAATCCAGATAGCAGCGATCGAACTCAAAGAAAACCAGTTTCTTCCGTCGGCAGATTTAATATTTTCAATAAAATCTAAGAGCAAAGTCCAAACTTGAGTCGGTATAATTCCTGCAAAATGGACTGCCAAACTAACAAAAGTAGACTCTACGGATTTTTCAAACAGGCTAATAGCAGTTAACACGGCGATAATGCTAGGAAATAGCCCTAACATGGCATGAAAAGCCATTTCCGCAGCCAAACCAGTTAGTCTTCTTTGAATAACGCAAGCGATAGTTTTTTGTATCGTCAACCAATTGAGATAACGTACAAATTGTAACCAGCCAAACATTGAGATTCTTCTATTGCCTATCCGCTATTCTACTAATGCCTTTATAACCCTGATTTGATTATCTGAAAAGTATTCCGAAGGTACTAATGCAAGCAATCTCTGGACTCTCTATCGTTTTAGAAGAACTAAAGTTAGTGGCAATCTCCCTCGTCATTTGGTAGGGGGACGGGATCGTAACCGCCAGGATGGAAAGGATGACAGCGTAAAATACGAGTAATGGCAAGCCAACCACCTTTAATCGTGCCGTAGGCAGAGATCGCTTCTATGGCATAGCTCGAACAGGTGGGCTGAAAACGACAGGTAGGGGGAAATAAAGGGGAAATAAAACGACGATATCCTTTGATTAGCCAGAGTATTAAAGTTTTCATTGTACAGTAATGAAGTTAGCTGTTAATTATTTCTAATTTCCCATGCTCTCATTTTTACCAGACAATACCATTTTTAGCTTCATTTATCCTTTGGTTGCTGTTTTTGTCTATTTGAGCGGATTGGTATTTTTGGCAGAGGCTTTGAGCAAATTAATCCCAGAAGATCCCGAATTAATTCGTAAGGTAGTACATATCGGTAGTGGGAATGTAATTCTTTTAGCTTGGTGGCTAAATATTTCTGCTGGGGTAATTGTCAGTGCAGCAATTATCGCTGGTGCGATCGCCATTACTTCCTATATAATTCCGATTTTACCTAGTATTGAAAGCGTGGGGCGCAAAAGTTTTGGCACGTTATTTTATGCCATAAGTATGGGAGTCTTGACCGCTTGTTTTTGGTCGAATACCCCCCAATATGCAGTTATTGGTATTTTAGTCATGGCATGGGGCGACGGGATGGCAGCAATTATCGGTCAGCGTTTCGGCAAGCATATTTATCGCATCGGAGAGATTGGCAAAAGCTGGGAAGGATCGTTAGCTATGGCGATCGCTAGTTTGGCTGTCACTGCTTCAGTTTTGTTGGCACTAGAAGGAAGCAGTTGGCAAATATGGTTAGTTTCTGTAGCGGTTGCTGCGATCGCCACAACCCTAGAAGCTTTCTCTAAATTAGGCATTGATAATCTAACTGTTCCTTTATGCAGTGGCTTTTTCTGTTTTTTTTGCATTCAGGCACTATGATAAAGTTGAAAGTTCCAAAATTACATAAATCAGAAATTTATAAGAGTTTGAGTATAAAAAATGACAGATTCTGCTTCTAAATCAATCCCAGAGCCAAATTTAACCGAGAATCGAGCCAACGAAACTATCTCGCCAGACCAAGAGCCTCAAGATAGCTATGTTAAATTGGCGATGCGAAATATGGTTCGTAAGGGAAGACAATCTCTTTGGCATTTCTTCTTAACTACTGTTGGTCTATTGGGACTATTCGTTGGTCTTGCTTATTTAACCAAACCGTAAATAGTCTTAGAGATGAATTTAACTAGTACACAATCTAGCAATGCTGTTATATATGTAGAAGACATCTATCAAGGGAATTTGACCCGTGAAAAAATAGATGTGGTTCGTACTATTCCTTGGACAGATTGGCTACAGACTTGGATGCAATATTTAAATCCCAGTCTCAATTGCGATTGGGGTTGTGAAATTGGTTTGAGACTGACTGGCGATCGCCAAATCCAGATTTTAAATAATCAATACAGGGCGATGGACAAACCTACCGACGTGCTTGCTTTTGCAGCCACAGAATCTACGCTCGCCATACCAACAGATTTAGATGAGCCTTTATATTTGGGAGATATCATTGTTTCTCTAGACACAGCCTGGCGACAAGCCCAACAACAGCATCATTCTCTGGTAATGGAGTTGGCTTGGCTAACTAGTCATGGCTTGCTACATCTTTTAGGTTGGGATCACCCCGACGAAATTACTTTAAAAGAAATGTTGGAACAGCAAGCTCGATTGATTGCACTACTAAAAATTTAATTAAATGTATCCGATCTTGTTTTATTTGAACATAACGTTACCAAAATGTCGGGTTATCATAGCGTTATAAATTAAGTACATATACGGATATTAATTGAATTCTTGAGGATGCTTAGACTAAATCAAAGCCCAAATCCCTTATTGTTTTTATTAGATAGAAATATGAAATCTTCTACCACAATTGCTACAGCTACAGAGTCTTCTACTAGCGACAACCAAGATATTCGTAACTTAGCCTGGAAGGTAGCACCTAATTTATTTTTAAGCTTTAAATATGCTTGGGCGGGTGTAGTTTATGCCTTTGTGACTCAAAGAAACTTCCGCATTCATACCTGTATCGGTATCCTAGCGGTTAGCTTGGGTATTTTTCTAGAAATAGGAGCAATGTCCATGTCTGTAATCGTTATGACTTGCGCCATAGTAATGGTTTTAGAATTGCTCAATACAGCGATCGAATCGGTTGTAGATTTAACGGTTAAGCAAAGTTACCACGACCTAGCTAAAATAGCTAAAGACTGTGCTGCTGGTGCAGTTTTAATTAGCGCGATCGCAGCAGTGATAGTGGCAGCCTGTATTTTGCTTCCTCCTCTGTGGCAGCGTATTTCGCTCATGTTTTAATGGAGATTGGACTTGATTGTCGTCATTGATAACTACGATAGTTTTACATATAATTTGGTGCAGTATTTGGGAGAATTAGGTCAAGAAATTCCCATAGCAGAAGATATTCGCGTTTATCGCAACGATGCTATAGATATTGACACTCTAGCTCGGCTACAGCCCGATGGAATTGTAATTTCTCCAGGCCCAGGTCGCCCAGAAGATGCAGGAATATCCTTACAGTTAATTGAAAAGTTGGGTTCATCTATTCCCATTTTAGGTGTTTGCCTGGGTCATCAAAGTATCGGTCAAGTTTTTGGTGGAGATATTGTATCTGCACCGATTTTGATGCACGGTAAAACATCTCCCGTATATCATAAAAACACGGGGGTGTTTGCAGGCATAGAATCGCCTTTTACCGCCACTCGGTATCATAGCTTAGTAATCGATCGCAATTCTATACCCGATAATTTGGAAATCACTGCCTGGGTAGAAGATGGCACAATTATGGGAGTTCGCCACAAAGATTATCATCATCTCCAGGGAGTGCAGTTTCATCCAGAAAGCATTTTGACGGATAATGGTAAGACTTTATTGCGAAATTTTTTGCAATCGATAAATTCGTAGATAATTAACTGCTAACATGAAACGGCGACAATTAATCCGCTATGGCGGATCTGGTTTGGCAATGGCGATCGCATCAGCCTCGCTCCCCCGCAGATCTTCTTTGGCTCAAACTGAAAGTAGTTCCGAATCCCTCAGCATTCAATACCTCGGACACACCTGCTTTCTATTTACAGGTAGTGGCTTAAATGTTTTAGTCAATCCCTATGAATCTGCAGGTTGCACCGCAGGATATACCTTACCAGACATTCGTCCCGATGTATTATTGACCAGCAGCTTTTTATTAGATGAAGGGGCAATTGATGTTGTAGCAGGAGATCCCGAAGTATTTAGCGATCGCGGATATCACACAGTTAAAGGGGTTAAGTTTCAAGGATTTAGTTTACCCCACGATCGCGAAGGGGGGAGACGTTTTGGTCAAAATATCGCCTGGCGATGGACTCAAGGAGGAGTAGACATTCTTCATTTGGGCGGTGCAGCAGCACCTATGGCTACAGAGAGTAAAATTCTCCTGGGTGGTGCAGATATCATGCTTACTCCTGTAGGTGGTGGAATGAAAGCCTACAATCCAGAAGAAGCAAAACAGGCAATTAAAATTCTCAACCCCAAAATGGTAATACCTACCCACTATCGTACCAGCGCATCAAACAAAGACAATTGCGATCTGGCGACAGTAGAAGAATTTCTAACTCTCGTGCCAGATCTAGAAACCGCTCAAGTAAATAGCGATCGCCTTACTTTGAAAAAATCCGATCTCAATCGAGATAATACTTTTGTTAGAGTTCTCGAATATACATCATGAGCTTTGCAATATTTATTGGCTTGGGCTTGGGCGCGATCGCTTGGGGGCTGAAAACTTCAGATGAAGTAGTTAGGCTTACAGGGGCAATTATCGGCGCGGTTTTATTGGTTTGGGGTTTATGTCTTACCCCTCAAATGTTTCTGGTGGGTGCAGAAATATTAGCGGTAGTCGCCGTGTTTCGGATATGCGTGCGCTGTTGCGAATGCGACAGTTAGATAATTATTAGCCAATAAAAAACAATAACTTTTTGCCAAACATACTCTGCTTTGTTGACAGAGTATATTTTTTTGCTATATTAAAAACATACGCTACCGTATGTTAAAAATTGGCTTTGACAAAACATTGGCTCTGACAAAACAAGATTGGATCGATGCAGGATGGATACTGATGGCAAACAAGGGAGTTGCAGCCGTAAAAGTAGAGGTATTAGCGCGCCAGCTTGAGGTAAGCAAGGGTAGTTTTTATTGGCATTTTAAAAACCGCAAAGAGCTATTAAAAGAAATTTTGCAGCGTTGGGAAAATGAAACTCTTTGGCTAATTGAAGAATCGCAACAAGAATCTACTCCCGAAAAACAGCTAGTGAAAATGTTTGCCTTGGCTGAAGAATTATGCCATCAACCCGATCCCGAAACAGCTATTTTTATTTGGGCGAATCAAGAGCCAGCGGTACAAGAAAGAGTGCGTATAGTAGAAACCAAAAGAGTCGAGTATTTGAATCAACTTCTACAAGATTGCGGTTTTTCTGAGTTAGAAGCCAGACACAAAGCAGAAATTGGTTATTTTGCTTTTATGGGTTTTTGGGAGCGAAAAGAAAGAGATAAAAAATTCGATCTGAGTATGAAAGAATTTGGCAAATTCCTGATTGATTTGCTGCTATCTCCTGTCAATTCCAGAGATGAAGAATAAGGATAAGGAGTATTAAATGAATTATGGATAGACTGGGAAAACTACCGCTAAATAGCAAAATAATAATTGCTTTGTGTTTGGCTGGTTTAGCACTTGTAGGGGTAACGACTGTTTATAGTGCCAATAAAACAGCAGTTAAACAAGAAACCGAAACAGTTCAACCCCAACCTATTAAAGCCGTGACAGCTTTAGGCAGAATTGAACCTCAAGGAAAAATGATTCGACTTTCACCCTCTCCAGATTTGGCGGGTGCAAAGATAGCTAAATTGCTAGTAGAAGAAGGCGATCGCGTTACTGAGGGAGAAACCATCGCTTTACTAGATAACTATCAACGTGCCAATGCAGCTTTAGAATTCGCCCGTCAAGAAGTAAAAGTAGCAGAGGCGGATTTGGCAATTGTTAAAGCTGGAGCAAAAAAGGGAGATATCAATGCTAGATCGGCAAGTTTAAAGAGGATCGAGGCTGAGTTAGAAGGGGAGATAGTCGCTAATAATACGGAAATAGAACGTTTGCAGGCACAATTACGTACTGAAAGATTAGAAAAACAGGCAGCAGGCGATCGCGCCCAAGCCGAATTACGCAATGCAAAAAGTGAATTTCAACGCTATCAAGCCTTAGCACGAGATGGGGTTATTTCTGAGTCAGAATTAGACGCTCGTCGTTTAGCTGTTGATACTGCCAAGACATCACTCGCAGAAGCTCAAGCTAGCTATCAGCGTACTCTTGATACTCTAGATCGACAAATTAACCAAGCCCAAGCAATTGCCAAGCAAAATAAAAATACTTTACAAGAGCAAGTAATTGAAGCAGAAGCTATTTTAGACAGCATAAAAGAAGTGCGGGAAGTAGAAGTAATCAAAGCACGAGCAGAAATAGATAGAGCGCTGGCAGCTTTACGTCAGGCAGAAGAAGATTTGGAACTTACCAATGTCAAAGCACCAAACGACGGACAAATTATTAAAATCAATGCCTATCCAGGGGAAGTAGTAGGAGAAGACGGAGTAGTAGATTTTGCTCAAACCGACAAAATGATGGTGGTAGCAGAAGTATACGAAAGTGATGTTGGGAAGGTGAAAGTTGGACAAACTGCAACTATCCGCAGCGAAACAGAAGCGTTTAATGGAGAAATTATCGGTAAAGTAAGTCAAATTGGTTGGAAAATTGGCAAGCAGGATATTTTGAGTACCGATCCTGCTGCTGATGTAGATAGCAGAGTCGTCGAGGTGAAAATTAACCTCGATCCCAAAGCAAGCAGTAGAGTCTCTCGCCTAACTAATTCTAAGGCGATCGTCAAGATAAGTAATGAGTAATAAGTAAAAAAAGATGAAAACTCCTCTTTCTTGGTTGCAGTTGAGTCATGAAAAATCTCGTTTATTAATTGCTTTGGCAGGCATTGGTTTTGCAGATATGCTAATGTTTATTCAGCTAGGTTTCCAGGCTGCTTTGTTTGATAGTAGCGTTACTTTTCACAAGGCTTTGTATGGGGATATATTTCTGATGAGTCCTCAATCCGATGCTTTGGGCTTTACCGAACCATTTTCCGAAAGGCGTTTATACGAATCTGCTGCGATCGATAATGTAGAGTCTGTCGTACCAATTTATCTTAATTACGGTTCTTGGAAAAACCCGATCGAGCGTAACACCCGCACTATCTTAACGATCGCTTTTAACCCAGCCAAAAACCCCGTTAATTTTCCTGGAATTAAAGAAAGCATCGACAAGATAAAGCAGCCCGATGTAGTTTTATTTGACGATCTCTCTCGCGCTGAATTTGGTACAATTTCTGATTTGTTAGAAGAACAAGGTGCAGTTAAAGCTGAAGTGTCTTCTCGCAAGGTAACAGTAAAAGGATTATTTAGTATGGGCGCATCTTTTGCAGCCGATGGCAATATTTTGACCAGCGATACCAATTTTTTGCGTCTGTTTCCCGATCGCCAAAAAGGATTAATCGATGTAGGAATTATTAACCTTAAAGCAGGAAGTAATATCGAACAGGCTAAAGTAACTCTTCAAGCTAAACTGCCCAAAGATGTAGAAATATTCGATAAAGAAGAGTTTATCCAAGAAGAAATAGCTTATTGGCAAAGTGCTACGGCGATCGGCTTTATCTTTAGTTTGGGTATGGCGATCGGTTTTGTTGTTGGTATTGTAATTGTTTATCAAATTCTTTATACAGATGTGGCAAATCATTTACCCGAATATGCCACCCTCAAAGCAATGGGTTATAAAGATTCTTATTTTGTAGTTTTGGTTTTTCAAGAAGCAATAATCCTAGCCGTACTTGGTTTTTTACCAGGCTATTTTATTGCCACTGGATTGTATAGCCTCGCCGCAGGTGCGACAGCCTTACCCCTAGCTATGACAGGCAGTAGGGCTACTACAGTTTTGATTTTAACTATTGTTATGTGTTGTGTTTCT
>CAYXWE010000148.1:0-7617 GCA_964468145.1 uncultured Pleurocapsa sp. | reverse complement strand
CTACGAGTCAACTTTACCCGACACTTTAGAAGCGTCTCTAGTAGAGAGAATCTTACCCCCAAAGTATTACAAAAACGCCTATTAATTGACCTTTATGGGCTGGGAACGAATACAGGCATCAAACGTTTGAGCATGGGAGAGTTGGGCGAAAAATATCAAGATTTACTTTATGTCAGGCGTAAATTTATCCATAAATCCCAATTGAGAAATGCCATTGCTGAGATTGTGAACGCCACCTTTGCAGCCAAACTCTCACAGATATGGGGAGAAGGTACAACCACCTGTGCCAGTGACTCAAAGAAGTTTGGTGCTTGGGATCAGAACCTAATGACTGAATGGCACATCCGCTATGGTGGTCGAGGAGTCATGATCTATTGGCACGTCGATAAGAACTCGGCTTGTATTTACTCTCAATTAAAGACCTGTTCGTCATCAGAAGTAGCAGCAATGATTGAGGGTTTACTGCGTCATTGCACCAATATGAAGGTGGAGAAGAATTATGTAGATAGTCATGGGCAGTCTGAAGTAGCGTTTGCTTTCACTCATCTGTTGGGTTTTAATTTAATGCCTCGACTCAAAGCAATTCACAAACAGAAATTGTATCTTCCCGATACTGGTCAAAGTAATGCCTATCCTAATTTAAAACCAATTCTTACTCGCTCGATTAATTGGGATTTAATTCGTCAACAGTACGACCAAATGATTAAATATGCGACGGCTTTGAGACTAGGTACAGCAGAAACAGAAGCCATACTCAAGCGGTTTACACGCTCAAATTTGAGTCATCCAACCTATCGTGCTTTGGCTGAATTAGGCAAAGTCATCAAAACTATTTTCCTCTGTAAATACCTGCATTCAGAAGCACTGCGTCGGGAAGTTAATGAATCGCTAAACGTTGTGGAGAGTTGGAATAATGCTAATGGATTTATCTTTTTTGGTAAAGGAAAAGAAATAGCGACTAATCGCATGGAAGATCAAGAGGTAGCCGTTTTATCATTGCACCTATTGCAGTCATGTTTGGTGTATGTGAACACGCTCATGATTCAGGACGTGTTGTCCGAACCTGAGTGGATGAAGATGATGAAACCCGATGATTTGAGGGCATTGACACCACTAATCTGGAGTCATGTTAATCCTTATGGAACTTTCCGCTTAAATCTTGATGAGAGGCTGCCAATTCAGATTGCTGCTTAATTACGATTTTGAAGTGCTTACGGGGCAAGGGTTTCAGGGTAGATTGCCCCTGGTGACAGCTTCGCTAGTTTCACCCCAAGTAGAATTGATGGAGAAAATACGCCCCAACAAGAAATGGAAATATAAAGGATTTGAAGATTTAGTCAAAAGATGCGGTAGGGAGATGAAATACGCTCCTTTACCAGAAGATATAGAACGTGGATTGCCTAAAAACTGCTACTACAACTGTTTGGAATTATTGAGAGAACATCCGGAACTTACTTACTGCGAGGGTTACGCCTTGACCGAAGATTTGCCCCTACCGTTGGCTCATGCCTGGCTGGTAGATAGTAATGGAAATGTTATAGACCCTACCTGGGACGATGAGAGTGCGGTCTATCTGGGCGTTCCCTTTAATACTCAATGGTTCATCGATTTGTTGATATCTCGCAATAGAGAGGACTGTCTGAGCGTATTCGAGAGCAATTATTTAGAGGATTTTTCGTTACTGAAAAAAGGTATTTCCAATGATGCGATCGCTTAATTAATTTATTTTTCCGATTTGATATTATCTTTTTTATTAATTTAAAATTCAATCAAGTTCTGTTATTGTATTTGGCTCGCCGATTTCAGCATTTCCAAATTTATCAGACATTATATCTTGAAAATCTTCAGCCTTTTTGTAGTTTGAAAAAGAAGCTACTTTGATGGATTTTTTACCCGTCAATTCTCTTTTTTTGGTATATGAATCTCGACAAAAATTAGTTTTAACTTTTTCTAGATTTTTTTCACTAAAATCGATATAAACTGGATAAAAATCGATGGGATATTCAGAAGAATCGAGAGGTCTTAAATCGCCACATGATGCTCTAGGAAAAGACGATTCTGGAAATGCAGATGCTTGTTGAATAGTTTGTTGTGGGATTTCGTTTGTTGCGATGCTATTTGTTTGTGTTGTATTTGTATTTGCTGATTCTGGTTCAAAAGATTTATCATTGAAAAGTTCGGATATTTTATCATCAAATTGAATATTATATCGGGATGCAAGTTTCACTTCTAATCCATCTCTTTCTGATGTCATATCTTTTATATTTTTAGTGATTCGCTCGATGTCGATATCATTCTTTCTCCAATCGTCTTCAATTTGTTCTTTCTGTTCGATTATATAGCCTGGAATTGTTCTATAGTCTCTAGTAAGAACTGCTCCAACAATAGACTTAGTAATTACTTTGACTCCAGTATTTTCTCGTTCAAATTTTTCGGTTCGATTTATAATAGCTATTCTTGCCTGATAAATGTTAGCTCTCTGTTTATATTTAGCTACAGCATTTGAAGCTATTTGAACGAGTTCTTCGTCAACATCTTCAGTAGAGATATTAATGAGTTCGTTAGCCAACCAAATATTTAATTTTGCTAAGGTATCTAAATCATTTTTATTATTAATATCGTAATCTCGAACACTATCAATAAATTGCGAAAGCAAATTTTTCCAATTACTTATAAATTCTTTTGTTTTATGTCCTCGACGCTTTTTTGCTTCTAGAGCAGCTTTTTCCAAACGTCTTTTTTCTTCTAAGTTTTCTTTCTCTAAAGCTAACCGCTCCTTTTCTAAAGCTAACTGCTCTCTTTCCAACGCTATTTTCTCTTTTTCCTGTACGCCACAAGAAGAAATAGTAATTAAGAGCAAACAAGCCCAAGTGAATGACAATAAATTTGAATTTTTAATTAACTCCATTTTGCTCGTGGCATTGCTAATTAATAGAATATTATTAACTGTAACGTAATACCTAACACTTACTGTTTGTCTTTTTTTTGATTCAGCGATCGCCTTACCATAAAGACAATTGACCGGGACTAGCATTACCTTTACCCCCTCGATGCATAGCTAGATGGCATCTACAGCAGGTTGCAATTAGGTTACAATCTCTGTTGTCTTCGGGCTTGTGATTGCGATGATGCACCTGTAATGTATTGACAGTCAACTCAGAACGGGTTACATCCTTGGGTCTTTCTCCTGGCTTGTAACATTTCTTTCCACAATATTGACACCTCCATCCAGCAGCTTCTTTGACTTGATAGGCTAATTCTTTCCAATTATCGGGGTAGCGGGTTGAATCTAGGGGCATTTTAATTATAGCGATCGCATTCTCTGATATTACCGCAGATTCTCAAATCTGTTTTAAAAGAATTTACTGTAGATACCGCCAAAAATTCTGACAGCTAGATAATAGACCCATTTAAAGGCAAAACCTTCTAACATTTCCTTAAAAATCAGGTCGCGCTCTTTACGATTGAAAGGCATTCTTTCAGGTTCTTTCTTGGCAAATTGCCCCAGAGCATCGTGAACTAGAGAAGCGTAGTAAGTTATGGGTTTATTTTGATTTAGCGCACCATCGGGAGTACCCACCCAAAACAGGTCGAGTACGTTAAGTTTGGGCGAACAGCCATCCCAGGCATAATCTTTTTTAACGATAATAGTTCCGTCAAGCTTGATTTCTAGTCTAGTTTTGTCATCTTGGTCGGGAAATTTTAAATCTTCTTTGAGTCTTGTCAATACTTCCTCAGTCAATACTTTCTTTGATTTAAAGTAATAATCTTCTTCTAACTTGAAAATATATTTGGACATTGCGATCGCTATTTAGTTGAATAACTATACAAAAATAAATAGAGGTATCTAAGTAAATTTATGCAAAGATAGGTTGCAAGAACACAACTTCCAAATACAAAATGAACCAGACTCTAGTTAAAACCCTGGTCTTATCGGAACCGTTACCGCTAACGATTCATCCTGCTGCGGTGTACCTCAGAAGTCTTTCCCCTGGTTCAAAACCCACCATGACTACCGCCCTCAATGCGATCGCTTCCCTGTTGAGTGACGGTCAGTACGATATCTACACCCTGGATTGGGCAGCCATTAAATATCAACATACCGCAGCCGTACAAGCTTCACTTTTAGAAAGATACGCGCCAGCTACTGCTTCAAAGATTATGTGTGCTTTTAGGAGAGTATTAGATGAGGCGCGGAAGTTGGGTTTGATGAGTGCTGCCGATTATGCCAATGCCATAGATTTGCCCGCTATTAGGGATACCAGGAAGCTCAGGGGTAGGGCTTTAAGTCAGTCGGAGATTACCGCGTTAATGAAAGTGTGCGAGGAAGATAAAAGTAAGTTAGGAGCTCGCGATGCTGCGATTCTTGCCATCCTGCGCGGTGCGGGTCTGCGTCGTGGCGAAGCTGTCAAGCTGAAGGTCAAGGATTTTAACCCTCAGACGGGAGGATTGGAGATTAACTGGGCTAAAGGTGGTAAGAGTCGGCTGGTATATCTGCCCGAAGCTGCTATTACTTATGTAGAGCGTTGGTTAGATGTTAGGGGTAGAAAAGAAGGTGCGCTACTGTGTCCCATGAGAAAGGGAGGAAGGATTCAGTTTCGGCACATGAGTTCTCAAGCGGTGCTAAAAGTGGTGCAGAAAAGAGCAAGAGAAGCTGGCGTAGATTCTTTTTCCCCCCATGATTTTAGGAGGACATTTTGTAGTGACTTGTTAGATGCGGGGGTGGATATTGTCACCGTACAGAAATTAGCTGGTCACGCCGACCCCAATACGACGGCTAAATACGACAGGAGAGGGGAGGAGGTCAAACGAAAGGCGGTGCAGAACTTGGGGTTTTAATCGGGAAGAAACGGGCGGTTGGGAAGTTGAAGTTTTAGTTTGGGGCGATCGCTTTGTAAATTAATGTTCACTCCATAAAGATTCAAAACCTGAGTCGAAAAGTAAAAACAAAACAAAATCTAAACTAATCATGAAGAGTATTTTTATTAGTGTCACATTTTGAGCAAGCACTTAGTTATAGATGATAGAGCCTAAAAAAACAGGAGAAAAAAATGCAAGTAGTGAAGAAAAAACCAAAACCGAAATTATCTTCACTTAACTTAGGTGTTATGAACGATTTAAACCTTGAAAATTATGTTGTTTTTCATCAACTGTTAAAACAGCAGCCAGATATGTTCAAGCTTTTGCTTGAATATAAAAATATCATGTCTCAAAATGAGCTTTCTAATTCAGATTTAGAGCGGATTTCAGAACTATTAGAAAAAGGAAGTAACAATAAGCTTTTTGGTCAATCAATATCAAATGTTGACGAATTATTGCAAGGTCTTTATGAATTAGACGGCAACAGAATTTCTTTAGAAGATTTTGTTTTCGATGTCAGAACTACACCTAAAAAAGAAATGACTGAAAAGTTATTTTTACAACTTGCACAAAGAGTTCGTATTAGCGATAAAAATTTGTCAAGCTATATCAAATTTAAAGATTCAGTTCCTCATGATTCAACCCCTAATAGAGAATTAATTCTTTCGTCTCAAGAATGTTGTGTTTACTGTATTTGCTGGAAACCTGGTCAACGAACAAGTTTTCACCAACATCCCAACACCTTTGGAGCAGTATTTGTCAAAGAAGGAGTTTTGACTATAACAGATCACGAAATTGACTCACAAAAACAGATTAAAACTACAAAAGTAGACAAGTATAGTAAAGGAAAATGGTTGTCTTCTAGTCGCCATCAATTACATCGATTATCTAACGTACAGCAATCTAATTTGATTACCTTGCATTTTAAATATTACGTGAACGATCCAACAAAAAGAGAGGTACATCATCCAAGATGTTTAGTCAGAGATAAAAATCCCGATCTCTACGATAATTATTCAGTTGAAGTTAAGTAAAATTGCTGAGAATTTAATAGCTATCAGGGTTATTTCTGATTCTTTAAGTAGTTTATTCTAAAATTTTTGCGATTCCTGTCACTTTCTGTTGAGGATGCTAGTTATATCTATGTAGACAGCATCCTTTTTTTGTATTTTATTACAAAAATAATACACATACAGGAGAATTATGACCAGCAAAGACAACTTCCGAACGATTCGACCAGAATCAGACCCTTATAGTTGGAGTTGGATTTTTATCTCCACCTGCGACAGTCTCAAACCTTCAATCTTGATATATATTCGTAAAATGAATTTAGAGGCTTATTGCAGTTATGATGAGCTAGTAAACGAGTCTTTTTTGCGTTTAGATGGTTATTACAATAAACGAAAGCTTTTCTATGAAGAAGAAGAAAATATCTTTATATATACTAAAGAAAATGGGGATAAAACAATAATCACCAATTTCAAAGGTTGGCTGAGAGTTGTTTTTTGCAATCATCTAAAAGGAGTTAGAACAGCCTTAAATTCCCCGCTCGCAGTCGGTAAAACTTTAAATCTTGAAAACTACGAATATCTTCACGATGAATCTTTTAAAAATTCATTGGAAAAAATGGAACTTAAAGACAAATTAGAAGAATTAAAGGATATTAGAGATCGGAAAATTTTGGATTTTTTTTATTTACAAGATATGACCTATAAAACTATTGCTCAAGTTTTTAGAGATGAGGGCTTAGGAATTTATGATGAAACAACTTTAAGACAGCGTAAAAAAAGAGCTATTGGCAAATTGAAAAGACTGTATGATGAAAACTGTTAGACTTTAATTATAACCATAAATTCAATAAAATAACCAAAAATACTTTATAGTTACTTAATTTTTAACCAAATACATTGTGTAGTTGTTTATGATTGTTATATAATCTATATATTTTACTTCTAATACCTTAATCAATCTAATTTTGCTTTCTTCATAAAAATAGCTTGATTTATATTGTAAAGACTTAATTTCAAGTTTACTTGTCACAATTAAGTTGCTCTTTTAGTTTATTAATTAGAAGATTAAGATGGGCTATTTATGAAACTTAACTGGAATCAATCAATCGTTGTTGCAATTATTTTATCGGCTACTTTACTAGGTATTGTAGCTTTAGTTCGCAATACAAATATCAAGTTAAACATTAATTTTGGAGAACAAGAAAAATCATTAAATATAGAAGGAAAAAGTACTCGTGATTATGAAGTGAATAACTGTTTATCTAATAAGGAAAACAACTACACTAATTGTGATGAAATCTAGTTGTTAAATTTACAATAAGCGATCGCTAATCTATGTAAAGTTGGATATCGAGCTAAAAAAGCTTCGTAAATGGGTTTTACCGTATCCGCATCGGTTCTCTGTAACGCCGAATTCGGCAACTAGAATATTGTGGGGGTCTTTTGTATCGCGCCAGGGATAATCTCTGAGATTGTCTCTCGACCAGGCTAGAAGCTGCTGTTGAAACCATCGGATATTTTTTAGTTCTGCGCTCATGTCGATCTACTTAATTAACGTTATAGATCGATCGTCATACTTGTAATTAAATTAGAAGTCAATGAACAGAACGATGAAAATAGATATAACAGCATCCAATCGGATTTTAATTATCAAAAGATGCGGTTTTAGAACCAGCCAACTCGATTAATTCCTGTAACTTTTCGGCGGGAATATATCCGATTATTTCCAATAAATCTTCATCACTTA
>CAYXWE010000147.1:0-7628 GCA_964468145.1 uncultured Pleurocapsa sp. | reverse complement strand
TACCATCTTCAAATTCTAGAAGTTCCCCTGCCATTGCTTGTTCTAAGCCATAGATGCGAGCGATGCCATCTCCAACTTGGAGAACAGTACCGACATTAGATACTTGAACATCTTGCTCGTAAGATTCGATCTGCTGGCGAATAATGTTGCTAATTTCGTCTGGTCTGATGCTAACCATAGCTTCTTAATGATTAATTATGCTTGATTTACTTACAATTTTTGCCGTAGAGTACGGCATATCTTATTTGTTGAGACTGACACTGATGCGACGCAGTTGTCCGCGAAGACTAGCATCTATTACTTTTGAACCTACTTTGATGATGACCCCGCCAATCAGACTAGGATCTACAGTAGTTTTAAGCTCTACATCGCGTGCTTTAACAATCTGCTTGACTTTCTCGACGATCTTGCCTTTTTGTTCGTCGTTAAGTTCTGTAGCCGAAGTTGCCTCAGCCAATACGGTTTGATTTAGCTTGCGTAATAAATTTAGATACTGATCTACTATCGACTCAAGGAAGATGATTCGTCTTTTATCAACCAGTAACATCATGAAGTTAACCAGGTATGGATTGGCATCTCCCATTACCTGCTTTAAGACATTCTTCTTATCGTCATTTTTAATTACTGGATTGAGAACGAAATCCTTAAATTCTTGAGATTCTGTCAATAATGAATCTAATTCGCGGAAAGTTTCGCCAAATTGGTCTGCAAGATTGTTTTGCTGTGCCAAAGACATTAATGCCTGGGCATAGGGTTCGCTAATTTCGCTACTTACTAGAGTTCCACTCATTTTCTACTCTCCTATTTTGGCGATACTGCGATCGATTAACTGACGCTGTTTGTCGTCGTTGAGCACATCTCCCATGCGAGATTCTACTCGTTCTAGTGCCATTTCTACTGCCTTTGCTCTCAAAGTCGCGATCGCTCTTTCCTGTTCGGAGTTGAGATCTGCAGCAGCAGATGATTTTAATCGTTCTACTTCCTTTTGTCCTTTAGCCAAAGCTATTTCTTTTGCTTTTTGGGCATTAGTTTCGGCATCAGAACGGATTGTAACGACAGTTTCTTGTGCTTCTTTTAAATTCTTTTGCGCAAGTGCTAAAGCATCTTTTGATTCTTTAGCGCGAGCTTCGGCCGATTTTATTTCTGCTTCTATTTTGGCGCGTCTCTCACTGAGAATATTACCGACTACCTTGCCTCCGTAGACAATCAATAGTACAAAGATAATTGCTAGGTTAATTAAGTTGGCTTCGATGATATCAAATTTGAATCCAAAGCCACTTTCTGCACCTGCTTCCGCGTTAAGAAGGAAAAAAGTACCCATCATCTTTACGTATTATCCGTACTTTAAGGTTATGTTTTTTTTATTAGCTGGTGGCTCTTAGCTGGTGGCTTTTAGCTGGTGGCTTTATCGATATCTTGGGCTTCATATTTTAGTAATATCTAAGATTAAGCAAGATCGATTTTTAGGCTTTGGGCTAATAGCTGAAGGCTAACAGCTTCGTTTGTTTTATCGATGTAGATGAATTAGTTAGTACTAGCCAACTAATTCTGCTCCTAGTAACTTTTCTAAGATTTGATTGCTAAGAGCATCTACCTGTTGTTCGAGAGATTGCATTGCTTCGGCTTTTTGCGCCTCAATTTCATCAGCAGCTTTTTGTTTTTGGGCTGCTACCTCTTGTTGCGCCTCTTGAATTTTGGCGTTAGAGATTTGTTCTGCTTCTGCTTTTGCTTTAGCAATGATTTCTTGAGATTCGCGACGAACTTCTCTCAGTTCGTTTTCATATTGTGCTGCCAAAGACTCGGTCTTTTCTTTTAATTCGCGAGCTTCTTTCAAGCTGCTGCGAACATAATCAGTCCTTTCATCAATGGCTTTACCCAATGGCTTGTATAGCAGTGCATTTAAAATTGCCATCAGGATTAAAAACTGAAGTGCCATCAAAGGCAAAGTGGCATTGATATCAAACAAACCACCTTCAGCTTCTGTCGCAACATCTGCTGCTGCTAAGAAAATAGTCCAGTATGTCATTGTGTTTAACCCTGTTTTTCTGCTGAGATTAGTAAAAAATACTAACTTTAAAATTTAAAAACCAAAGTTTGTTTGGCTATAAATATTACGCTTAAGCGGGCGAAAGCTCTATATTTTAGAACTATCAAATCGCCCATTACTTAAAGAATGCCCGAACAATACTCATTTGAAGAAACTGTTCGGGCTGCCAAAAATCTCTTAAGAGAAGGGGTTAGCGAATAACAATACTAGGGATACTACCAAACCGTAGATAGTTAACGCTTCCATAAACGCCAAACTAAGTAGTAGAGTACCGCGAATTTTACCTTCTGCTTCGGGTTGACGAGCAATACCTTCTACAGCTTGACCAGCAGCATTACCTTGACCAATACCAGGGCCGATCGCGCCTAAACCTACAGCAAGGGCAGCAGCGACAACGGAAGCAGCAGCAACTAAGGGTTCCATGTTTTTTTTCCTTTAAATTAGATGTGAGTTTACAGATAAATAAAAAGATCGGCTTTTATAGCGATCGCTTTCTCTTAGTAGAGTTTGCGATAAATCTATTGGGTGACGATCGACCCAAGACGATCGCGAGCGTCTATAGATATTAAATACCTAAAGCTTATTCATGATGTTCTTCTAGGGCTTCGCCAATATAGGCAGCAGCTAGAGTCGCAAAAATGAGTGCTTGAATCGCGCTTAAAAATAGTCCCAAGACCATTAACGGCAGAGGTACGAAAAGAGGAACTAACAGTACCAATACTGCTACTACTAATTCATCTGCCAGGATGTTTCCGAAAAGACGGAAGCTAAGGGACAAAGGTTTTGTAAAATCTTCTAAAACCTTAAATGGTGCAAGAATTGGCGTGGGTTCTAGATATCCTGCAAAGTAACCTAAGCCTTTTTTTCTGATTCCTGCATAAAAATATGCGACAGAAGTCAGCAGGGCTAAAGCGACCGTGGTGTTGATATCGTTGGTGGGTGCAGCTAGTTCGCTATCGGGAATCTCAATGAGTTTCCAAGGAACTAATGCCCCAGACCAGTTTGACACGAAGATAAACAAAAACAAAGTGCCAACAAAAGGCACCCAGTCGCGATATTCTTTCTCGCCAATCTGATCTTTTGCCAAACTCCTAATGAAATCCAGCACGTACTCCATAAAGTTTTGCATACCGCTGGGGATTCTCTGGATGTTTCTCGATCCCAAAAAAGCAGCTATTACCAAAATGGCAATGACTACCCAAGATGCAAGAAAAACTTGACCATGTAATTTTAAACCGCCTATTTCCCAGTAAAAATGTTTACCTACTTCTAATGAAGCCAAGGGGAATGCTACGAGAGAATTAAAATTATTTAAAATTTCCATGTTTGCGATGTTTTCCCCAAAGATCTTGCTTTACATTCCTCATCTTTTCGATGTTTTAACCACTGCGTCTTTTTTATTTATCTACTGGCATAAGGGTTGTTTGTACCACGTAGAGAACGATCGCAGCTTTATAAGTCAAAAAGCCTAAAAAAATCGGTATGATTTGCAGTTGTTGCTGTTGAGTAGCAACAATGATTACACCAGCTACTAATGCCAATCTAGTCGATCCGACACCCTTTTTCTGAGAGCCGATTTTTTCGACTTCTCTTGCTAACATTCCTAGATATACTATGCCTACACAAGCCCCCAACAAGTAGTTGAGAGATGTATCAAGGGAATATGTTATCCAAACAGATACGAAGATGAACGCGGTTAGACCCAGACTGACCAACAGCAAATTTTGTTTGAGTTGATAGTACTCTGACATGGAATCATCTACAATCGCAGAATCTTCTTCTAAGTTGTTGCTTTCTTCGGCTGTTAACGTTGGTTCAAGTTGGTTGTTAGACAAGATTCGCTTTCTTTAATCAACTTTGGCTTTTGCTGAATGTGTGCCTGGAGTTACAGTTTTTTGTAATCGATTTGGTTACGCTCTAACAACTAGTAAAAGAAGCTCTATCTTTCACTTTTTGTCGTTTGATATGCAACCAATCAGACCGCCATTTTACTGTCACTCTAGTCCAGACAACAAGAATCATATCACGCTAAAGTAACAATTATTAAAATTTTCTAAATCAATTTTAAACAATTAATTTATGGGTAATTCTCCTCCGAAATAATAACTATGTATTGGCTAAAATAAGTAATTACTTTTAGTTGAAAACCGATACATAATATGAGATTATCGGTGGCGATCGCCCTCAATGCAAGATTACACTTATGGTTATTTTGCTTCCATCCAATTTTTCCCTGCATTGATATCTACTGCGAGGGGAATGCTTAACTCCACCGCTTCTTCCATCGTCGATTTGATAATAGGCTGTAGTTGATTCCATTCTTCGGGGGGTACTTCTAAAACTAGTTCGTCGTGCACCTGAATCAATAACCTAGCTTGATAGTCAGAGAGAATATTTTGCAGTTTAATCATGGCGATCTTAATAATGTCCGCACTCGATCCCTGTATGGGTGAATTGGCTGCTGCACGGAGGGTTTTAGCGTCGCTATAGCTGTATTTGAGATTGCTCAAGGCGATCGCTTGGGGATTTATTCCCCGTAATTCTTTAAGACTATCACTAATAAGATTTACGTAGCGTCTTCTACCGAGTATAGTTTCGACATAACCCGATGCTACAGCCTGTTGTTTTACCCCTTCTAAATATTCAAACACCTTGGCATATTTCTGACGATATTTATCGATAAACTGCTTGCCAATATCGGTTTTAAAGCCAGATTCTCTAGAAAATCTCTGCGCCCCCATGCCATAGATTACGCCAAAGTTAATTATTTTACCCAACCGTCTTTCTTCGGAGGTAATGTCATCTTTATCAAACAGCAGTTTGGCAGTAACCCTATGTACGTCTTTGCTATTTTGATAGGCATCGAGTAATACTGGTTCTTGACTGAGATGAGCTAATATTCTTAATTCAATTTGGGAATAGTCTGCTGCTACTAGCAACCAACCCTCTTGAGGAATAAAAGCCTGTCGGATCTGGCGGGAAAATTCGGTACGGATCGGAATGTTTTGCAGGTTGGGATTAGAAGAGGATAACCTACCCGTAGCGACAACTGTCTGATTAAAATCTGTATGTATCCTTTGAGTCGATTTTCTGACTAGTGCCGGTAGGGCATCGACATAAGTGGATTTTAGTTTTGCCAGGGTACGATATTCCAGCATATTATCGATCGCTGGATGATCTCCTTTGAGTTTTTCTAATACTTGTTGATTGGTAGAGTAACCCGTTTTGGTTTTACGAGATTTTTTAACATCCAATCCTAAATTTTCAAATAAGACTACACTCAATTGTTTGGGAGAATTGAGATTAAATTCTTCTCCTGCTGCTTTATAGGTGTCTGCTTCTATTTTTTGCAGATCCCGATTGAGTTTTGCCGAAAACTGTTTTAGATAAGCAACATCTACCCTAATACCAGTTTCTTCTATTGTTGCCAATACCGGTTCTAAAGGCTGTTCGACTTTTAGTAATAGTTTTTCTAATTGGGGATAGTTGCTTAATTCTGCTTTTAGTTTGTCTGCCAAGTAATATGTAGCGTAACAATCTAATCCACAATAATCTGCTGCTACGGGAATATCCAAATTGGCAATGGTTTTTCCTTTTTTTATTCCTAAGTCTTTGTAGCTTTTTGCCGTAATTTCTAACCCGTAGCGTTGGGATAAATCTCCTAAATTGTGAGTAGTTTCGGGGTTGAGTACGTAGCTAGCTAGCATGGTATCAAATACTACTCCCGATAGTTTTATTCCTTGGTGGTGTAAAATAAGGCGATCGAATTTGGCATTTTGTAATGTCTTGGGGTATTTATTATTTTCTAGGATAGGTTTGAGACTAGATAATACTAATTCTTTGTCTAGCTGTTTTCCTTCTAGATGACTAATAGGAATATAGGCAATTTCATCATCATTATTTCCCCAACAGCATCCTATACCGACTAACTCTGCTTGATGCGTTTCTAACGAAGTTGTTTCCGTATCCCAAGCAACAGGGCGATCGCTATCTGTTTGTTTTTTTAAAGTTTTAACTAATTGTTTTAATTTCGCTTGGGTATCGATAATTTTGGTATTTAATTGAGGTGTAAATAATTCTTGGGGTTTTTCTACTGGCTCTGATTCAATATTATCGTCAAATAAAGATAATTGTCCGTTATCGGGTTGTTTTTTTACTCTGGGTTGGACATCAATTACCTTTATTTCAGCTTTGCCACCAAGCCCTAGCTGTAATTTTTTCAGGTTACTAATAGTTTTTTTAAGCTCTAGCTGTTGGAGCAGGGGTAATACTTCTTTTTCGTCAAAGCCAATTAACTTACAGTCGTCTAGATCGACTTCAATGGTAAAATTTATTTCTATCTGCGCTAAAAAACGAGAGTGTAGCGCATCTTCTTTTCCCGTTTCTAATTTTTTCTTAGTTGCCCCTTTTATTTTATCGATATTATTATAAACTTCTTCTAAAGTGGGATATTCGTTTAATAATTTAACTGCTGTTTTTTTACCAATTCCTTTGATACCTGGAATACAGTCAGAGGGATCGCCACAAAAAGCCTTATAGTCTACAATTTGTTCGGGAGTAACTCCCATTTCTTCAATTACTCCAGTCCGATCGAATTCTGTATAGTTACGGGGTGTCTTTTTAAAAGCTTGGTTGTGCAGATATAAAACACTGATGCCTTTTTCGTCGTCAACTAATTGAAATAAATCGCGATCGCCACTAACAATCTTAACTCGATAACCCCGATCGCTTGCTCTGGTTGCCATTGTCCCCAAAACATCATCTGCTTCATACCCTGGCTGGGTAGCAATGGTTAGATTCAAGGCAGTCAATAGCTGCTGTAGATTAATAATATCAGGGATAAAATCTTCAGGAGTTTCTGTGCGATCGCTTTTATAATTCGCATCAGCTTGGTGACGAAAAGTAGGCTCGGACAAATCAAAAGCGATCGCCATATATTGCGGTGACTCTATCTCCAATAGCTGTAATAAAGAATTAAGAAAGCCAAAACAAATACTGGTAGGAATTCCTGTTGAAGTCCTTAATGGACCTCGACGAGAATTACTCAAAGCATAATAGGCACGAAAAGCTAGAGAATGACCATCAACTAATATCAATAGAGGTCGTTCGCGATCGGAGTTTGCAGGTTTAATTACAACAGAAGAAGACATAAAAATAGGTAATGTAGTTAATTTTTAGTTAAAAAGTATCTCAATATCAAGCAAGTATGTCAGCAGATAAATCTGTGTAAACTTTAGTAAAGTATCTTGTTTTGTAGAGATAAGGGTGTTAGTTTATTTACAGGTACAAAGAAGCACACCAATCTTCTTTTAAGACAAAGACAACCGTAAGTACCTCCTAGCGGAAGTCTACACAATAACTTTCAACATAGATATTAGGTAAAAACAAGGCGATATATTCTTTATTATTATGACGCACTTGAGTAGCTGATAGTATTAAGAAAATTGCAATCTTAGCCAGAATTGGTAGTTTACCGAATCTAAGATACTAAACTTAGTTATTGTGCTACAGTTGCTAACATTCTAGTAAGAACTTTATTTGAACACTTTTCTATCAAATTCAAATCTACAAAAGACAACTC
>CAYXWE010000146.1:0-7629 GCA_964468145.1 uncultured Pleurocapsa sp. | reverse complement strand
CATCAAATTCCCTTACATGATTTTATTTTCCATTTCTGAGATATCAATCTATTAATCATCGATCGATATCTGTCTTCATCTACGTTAACCTGTGAACAATACCCAAACAAACTTTGTTCAACTTCTATAAAACCACAATATGACTAAAAAAGTATTAGTAATAGGAGGCTGTGGCAGGATAGGCAATAGTGTCGCTCAAGATATTGCTCGTCATACTGATGCAGAAGTTACCGTTACCTCGCGCCAGACTCAACCACAGGTAGATTCTGATTTTAAATTCCTTACTTTAGATTTAGCAGATAGAGAACAAATCATAAATGCGATCGCATCTACAGACTTGGTAGTTCATTGTGCAGGGCCATTTCATCACCGAGATGGGAGAGTATTAGAGGCTTGTATTGATGCAGGGGTAAATTATGTAGATGTTAGCGACCATCGCTCTTTTTACGAACGAGTAATCAAACATCATGAAAAAGCGATCGCCAGCAATACCACGGCAATTTTAAATACAGGAATCTTTCCTGGTATCTCCAATAGTATGGTTAAACAAGGCGTAGAACAATTCGATCGCCTGGGCAAAATTCATCTCAGCTATGTGGTAGGAGGTTCGGGGGGTGCGGGGTTGACAGTGATGCGGACTACTTTTCTGGGGCTGAGAAATAAATTCTCGGCATTAGTTAATGGCAAGTGGCAAGATACTCTACCCTATACAGAAAGAGAAGTAATTGAATTTCCTCATTATGGCAAGACAGGAGTGTATTGGTTCGATATGCCAGAAACCTATACTTTCGCTGATTCTTTTGATGTCGATACTGTAATTACCAAATTTGGCTCAATTCCCGACTGGTACAATCATTTAACCTGGATTACTGCTCATATCTTTCCCGAACAGTGGGTGACTAGTCCCAAAGGCATTGAATTCTTTTCTCAGGTAAGTTATGCCATGACCAAAGTAACCGATCGCTTTAGCGGTATTGGCGTAGCGATGCGGGCAGAGATAGTAGGAGAGAAAGAGGGGAAATCTCAAACTTACCGTGCCACGATGGTACATAATAATACGGCGATCGCTGCTGGTGCGGGGACTGGTGCGATCGCGCAATTAATTTTAGCGGGAAAATTAAATCAGCCGGGTATCTATCCTGTAGAACAAGCCTTATCAACTCCCTTATTTATCGAAACTATGGCTAGCCGTAATATCGAGATATCTGGCGACTATACATCGAAATAGTAGCGCATTGCTCCAGTTTTCTCGTCATTATCTACATGAGCCAATCCTTTCTCGATCGACTTATTTAATAAATCTTGAACTATTTCGAGAGGAAATTCGGTAGTCAGCATTGCTTGACCGACAGACAAAACATTATTGTGTTCTTGGGCAGCCCGTAGCAAAACCAGCATGGGGTCTGTTTTTTCTTCTTCTTGTTGGATTTCTTCCCGAACCAGAGTTACTTTAGGCGAATTGGTGAGAGACTCAACAGTGGCTTCATGAAGCAGGTAAATGTTTCTTTCTTTTACCATTTGGGGGACTAAAAATAGGTCAAGAAACTGACCAATGCCAAAAAAACCAAAGGTACAAAGATAAACTAGACCACTAGTGACTTTTCCCGAATAAAAACGTTGGAGCCCGTTAACTCCCATAAAGCAAAATGCCCACAGAATGTAGGCTACACCAGGATCTACCTTTTGCTTCTGCTGGTTCATGTCAAAAAATGAAAATAAAAATAGCTACTATATTTTTATTATAGACATTTCTCTTTATTAGTTGTCGATTTTTATTGTTTAAATTAACAGATATCAAATGACGATCTAAAGGGTAAGAATCAGAGCGTTCGTTTATTATTTATTGTCGCCACTGCGATCGATTGCTTGTAATAGAAGGTAATTTAGAACCGTTCGCAAGAGAATAATTGCTGCTAGTTGTCCGAGTTCATTCCAAGATGGTGTGACCGTTGTTTTTAAAATGCTTCCCCCGACTAAGAAACTTAAACCTAAAGAAAAGCCATAACCCAACTCCAATCGACTGCCATCAAAAGCGATCGCCGAACTTAAATTAGTAAAAACATATCTGCCATAAATAATTAAAGCTTTGATGATTCCCGTAACTATTACAAACAGGGCTAAAAACTGGCACAGATCGACTACCCAACTATTGAGCATTGCGAGTAGTTGCGGGAACATTAGCATATTTAGTAGTTAATATTTTGTTTTAATTCCTACTACTTTAATCCTAATTTTTTTCTTAACTCTGTCGCCCCCATAAATAACAAAGGCGTAACAATTGCTCCAGTAATAATAAAATGTAGAGGAAAGTGAAAGTATAAGTACCAGAGAATCAGAACTCCATAAGTAGAATCAAGATGATCTACCACATAAAACAATCTGCTGCTTTCATCTCCTGGGGGAATATCCAGACGACGTTTGATAAAAGAATTTGGTAATTCTGATAAATTAAAAATAAACCCGACTAACAACCCAAACTCTATAAGATTGAAATCAGAAAACAAGATAGCGTTTTGAGGAATATTAGGAATAATATTTTCGATCCAACTCATCAAATAAACGCTAATCAACATCGCCAAGGGCAAACTAATCAATCCTCGCCACTTCTTATTTGCCCCAAACCATTGAGTCTGAATTGGAACGTTTAACCATTGAAAAACGCTAGTTTTCCATAAAAAAGCTTCCATAATGCCAGCAATAAACAACCCTACTGCCAACCAAAATAAATTCAAAGTATCGGGAATGAAAAATTGTATCCAATTCACGAGGGAGCAAAAAAACTAAACTACCGCAACCGAGAAATACAATCTACTAAGGGCGTTCTTCAATCTTCAATAGATCTCCTGCAAGAATAACATTAGGTATCAAAAGTTATTTGTTATTGGTCATTTGTTATTAGTCATTTGTTGTTAGTCAACGGCAATCGCTAATTGTAATATTTTATCGCTAACCTAACCAAATCTTTTTACCTCATCCTTTCTCTGCCAGACAGCCAAGAACGCGAAATCTTCCCCAGTCAAACGCATAAATAGCCAAACATGGCCTGTTTATCAGCATTTTCCCAGGAAGATTTGTAGGAGGCACAGTGCAACATTTTCCAGGTAATTGGTTCGTCTTTGTCAGTCGCGGAACGAATTATATAGTCCATGTTGCAAGAATTATCGGGAAAACTCTAAGCAAATAATTCTCTGCGAATTATAGCCAAAAACAAGTCTAACAAAGGATAACCCAAACCAAAGAATAAAGTAAAAAGTTCGATGATTTGTACGGGAGTAATTACCGCATCAGGATAAGCGTATACCGCAAAAGCGTAAAAGACTGCGCTTAATAATAGTCCCAAGGTAAGACTAGATAACAAAGACTTGGACAAAATAGATCGAAAATTGAGTTCTTGTTGAGTATGACGAACAAATATATCAGCTAGATCGGCTATTACCGAATTTGAGCCAGCACTAATTGTTCCTCCAACGATCGCAGCCAGAACAATGTGATTTGATAGTGCAAAAATATTCATTCTTTACCCCAAAGTTTAATGTTCGATTGTATTTTCTTACTCCTTAGTAAAACAAAATATTTAGCTAAATATTGAGGACAATACTGATAGTTAAAAATAATTAAAGAAACTTAAGAGTTTTGCTGCTATATTGCACCAATATTGCCCCTGTGTGTCCCGTAATTAGCCAAAAAATAGACCTTGCCCCGTCGCGCAAGCATTTTTCGATCGGCTCTGGAGGACTAGTAGAAGGCACAGCCAAGGGTTGAAAATCAATTCCTCGACTGCCAAAAACAATATCGCCAATAATTTTGGCTCTCTTCATGTGGTTTTGGGAGGTAATCAGATACACGCTATCAATACCTTCTGCTTGAAGCTCGTCAACGAGAGTCGTAAAGTTAGTTACTGTATCGCTGGCACGATAGTCAAAATTGAGACGTTCGCTCTTGATTCCTGCTTTGGCAAAAATCCTCTGGGCATATTCTTGGGGACTACCAGAAGAAACCCAGATAGGTAAGTCGGGATGCTGCTGGGCAACTTTGGAAGCATAACGCTCTCTTTCTTCGTGTCCTCCCAAAACTAATATCGCTTTAGGAGTAGTTTCTACAGAATTACGTATCGGTTTGAATCCAACACAAACAGACGCAGCCACCACACTCAGAACCATTAGTCCCCTAATTTTATTACCAATAGGGCTAATGAAAACTAATTTGGATTCATTTTTAGAATTGAAACTAAAAAACATAAGCGACCGTAACTTCAGCTAGCTTTAAATTATTAAGGATGCAATGCCCACAAATTATAAAGATCGAAAAAAGATTTTGAGGCAAATGCGATCGCGCAGACATACTTTTTTTTACAAAACTTAATCTATTATGGAAACCACTATTCAAAACGTCTAGAAATAAGATAAAAAAAGAGTGGATCGCAAGGGGGCAGATTTTGTTAACCTTGAAGACGCTGTATTGGAAAGATTATTAACAGGCTACCAGGCATGAGAACTAACTACTGTGGCGCATTGCGAGCCAAACATATAGATGAAACCGTTACTATTTATGGCTGGGTGGATCGTCGTCGCGATCATGGAGGAGTTATCTTTATCGACCTGCGCGATCGCACGGGTACAGTACAGATTGTCAGCGATCCTCAACGCACCCCAGAATCTTATGCCGATGCGGAATCTATTCGGAGTGAATATGTAGTCAAGGCGATCGGTAAAGTCAGTCAACGCCCCCCCGAATCTCTCAACGATAGATTACCCACAGGAGAGGTAGAAATATATGCAGAATCGATTGAAATCCTGAATGCGGTGAGCAAACAGCTACCGTTTCAGGTATCTACTGTCGATACAGAAAATGTAGGAGAAAAGCTCAGACTAAAACATCGCTATCTAGACTTGAGACGCGATCGCATGGCAAAAAACCTGCAGCTACGACATCAGGTAGTCAAGGCGATGCGGAGATTTCTTGAAGACGAACATGACTTTATGGAAGTCGAGACTCCTATTTTGACTCGCTCCACTCCTGAAGGAGCGCGGGATTATCTTGTCCCCTCTAGGGTAAATCCTGGGGACTGGTATGCTTTGCCTCAGTCGCCTCAACTATTTAAGCAATTATTGATGGTGTCGGGATGCGATCGCTACTATCAAATCGCCCGTTGTTTCCGCGATGAAGATTTGCGTGCGGATCGACAGCCAGAATTTACTCAGCTAGATATGGAAATGAGTTTTATGTCTCAAGACGAGATTATGGAACTCAATGAAGCTTTAATCGCGCAAATCTTTAAAACAGTTAAAAACATCGACCTACCTCGTCCCTTCCCTCGCATTACCTATGCAGACTCGATGGCGCGTTATGGTACAGATCGCCCAGATACCCGTTTTGAGATGGAATTGGTAGATGTATCTGATATAGTCCAAGACTCTGGGTTCAAAGTCTTTTCAGGAGCGATCGCCAGTGGAGGAAAAGTCAAAGTATTACCCATTCCCAAAGGGAACGATAAAATTTCTAATGTCAGAATTAAACCAAAAGGAGATATCTTTAACGAAGCTGTTACTGCAGGGGCAAAGGGAATTGCCTATATTCGCGTCCGAGAAAATAACGAAATCGATACTATTGGAGCAATTAAAGATAATCTCAATGAAGAGCAAAAACTAGAGCTTTTACGCCGTACGGGAGCAAAACCAGGACATTTACTCTTGTTTGGCGCGGGAGATACTGCTACAGTTAATAAATCTCTAGACCGCTTGCGTTTATTTATTGCAGAAGAACTGGGATTGATTGATAATGACTCGGTGAATTTGATTTGGGTAACAGAATTTCCCATGTTTGAGTGGAATGGGGATGAAAAACGCTATGAGGCATTACACCATCCCTTTACCGCACCCTATCGAGAAGATAGAGACGATCTCACCACTGCCAGGGCGCAAGCTTATGACTTGGTTTATAACGGGATTGAAATTGGTGGGGGGAGTTTGCGGATCTATCAAAAAGATGTTCAAGAAGAAGTCTTTAAGGCGATTGGTTTATCTGAGTCGGAAGCCAACGATAAATTTGGTTTCTTGTTAGAAGCTTTTGAATATGGCACGCCTCCTCATGGTGGAATCGCTTTTGGTTTAGACCGTTTGGTAATGCTATTGGCAAAAGAAGAATCAATTCGCGATGTCATCGCTTTCCCCAAAACCCAACAGGCTAGCTGTTTGCTGACCGATGCACCATCAGCAGTAGATGCAAAACAACTCCAAGAGTTGGAAATAGCTTCGACCTACAAACCGAAGAAAGATTAGGGGACTGGGGGACTAGGAGATTGAACCTATGCGCAAAAATAATTTCAGGTACATTCATTTAATAGTTTTTTGTCATTTGTTATTAGTCATTTGTCAAAAACTTATGACAACTTAGAATTTATGCGCATAGGTGTATTAAAGGACTAAAAAATATTTATAAATCCTTGTTCCTTATTCCTTGTTCTTGGTTTCTTGTCCCTTAAAAAATGGTATTCTAAATCTTATATAAAACCTTGTAAAGTCTAATTTTCCAAAGCTTAAGGCGCATTTTACGCTTTACTTATTAATATAATTTTTAGATTTATTTATTATGCCATCTTCAAAATTCGATTCAGGAGAACAGTACGAAGAAGAAACTCTAACTATTGTTGATGAAAGTGGGCGATCGCTTCCCTGCTATATCGAACAGTCTTTAGAGCTCGATCGCCTGACTTACTTGTTATTAGTGCCTGTAGATATTCCTGTGGTCATTATGACCATTGATAATGACACAGATGAGGAATTAGAAGCAGCTATGCTGGATGATAATGATGCGATCGCCGAAATATTTGATAATGCCAAAGCAGTTTTAGCCGAACAAAATCTTTACCTCCATCACACAGCATATACCCTAACTGCTACAGGAGAATTACCTCCTATTGAGGAAGACCAAATTTTGACCCTAGATGCAGAGGGAATTGACGACGAGCTTGAAGAAGAAGAATTACAGTCTTTGGCATATTTTTATCATGCCAATCAAAAATACGGAATCTACACGCCATTGACTCCTTTATTGTTTTTCGCTCGATACGACGAACAAAACCGCCTAGAATTAGTTTCTCCCGATCGCGACGATCTGATGCCAATTTTAGAAGAATTACTATCAGAAGAATAGTTAATTTTTTTGGGGTAAAGTAATTATTACTTTTGTACCAAGATCGACTTCACTGATTAATTCAATTTGACCTTGATGAAGATCGACAAACTTTTTAACAATTAGCAATCCTAATCCTGTACCAGGAAAGCGACGGACATTTTGAGCGCGATGAAAAGGCTCAAATAGCTGTTTTAAATAATCGGCTGGAATACCAATACCGCGATCGGTAATTGTTATCCGAACTTTATTTGTTAAAAACTTGAGGGAAACATTAACTTCTCCTCCTTCGGGAGAATATTTGATGGCATTGGATAATAAATTAGCCATAATCGATCGCATTAATTTTTCATCCAAATCAACCCTAACCCCTTGTTGGGGACAGTGAAAAGTAATTTGATGCTTGCTACCAGCACTAAGCTGTATTTGTTCTACGCATTGACCGCATAGTTTTTCCAAACGCAGAGGTTTAGGATCGAATTCTAGTTTGCCCGTCTC
>CAYXWE010000145.1:0-7632 GCA_964468145.1 uncultured Pleurocapsa sp. | reverse complement strand
CCCGAAGGGCTAAAAGCTAAAAGCTAAGAGCTAAGAGCTACGAACAGATTACTTGGGGGTTTCATACCTTAAATCAGCAACGCCTTAAAAAGAGGTCACTTTTCACGGATGACGCGGGCAAAATGACTGGTTTATAACCGAAAAGAGATCGCGCCCGATCTCTTTTATTTTAAGTTAATTCCCAATAGCAAAAACTATGTCATTACCAGATTTAAGCGGTACTTTTTATCCAACCTTATCAAGAGAGTATCAAGTACAGCAGCTTGAAAACCCAGGCGGTTTTTCTTTGTATCAAGGTGAAACATTCAATGGCGATCTAAATATTATCAATAGCGGAACAGAAACAACGGCAGCTTTTGATGTAGATTTATATATTTCTACCGATAGAATCATTGATGGGAATGACTACAAGATTGGTAATTACACCTTTGCTAATGGCATTGAAGGCGAATCGTCATATTTAGCAAGGTATCAAAATTTTCCTAGAAGTGCCGTCATTGCCACATTACCCAATTCTGATAGTGCTTTTTGGTCAGATCTAGAAACAACATACTATATAGGTGCAATTATCGATCCCGATAATGCGATCGCCGAATCGGATGAAAGTAATAATAGTTCAGAACCCATACCCTTTTTTAATAATTTTGCGACTGCTGCTAGCCCCATTTCTGTTAAAGAAGCAGATTTACCTGTAGTTACTTTTATACAAGAAAATAATACTTTAAACATCAACCTTTCTGAACCCGCGCCAGAATCGGGTTTCACTATTAATTATAGAAATACAACTAGAGAAGACTATTTTAATGACGCGATCGTTATTCCTCAAAACAATTATCCATACGATCCTCGATATGTAGGAAGTCGCTTTTACGATCGCGAATTTAATCGTTTGTATGTTGACAAAAAAAACTATTACGATCTAAGAGATTATAAATACTATGATGCCGATGGGGGATATTACGATCCTGTTGAAGATAAGTATTTCAATGCTGACGGTAGTTATTATGATGTGGGGGAACAGCTTTTCTACGATGCAGATGGAAACCCAACTGAGTTAATAGACAATAGTGCTGAATATACTGATTCTGCTTCTCCCAGACATTATTTAGCCACAGGAGGTTATATATCTCTGATTAGCGGAATTTATTATGATGTCAATGGTGGATATATAGATGCAGAAACCAAAGAATACTTTCGTGGAGAAGGAGAAAATGGTTTAGGAGGTTCTTCTACAAATGTAGATAACTTAACAACGAGATTTGGTAGTTTTGAGTTTGGTATTGGTAGACTACCTGCGATCGCAACTCCCGATGTAGATTATGAAATAGTACTGGGAGATAATATAGCTGAGATTACAGACAGCACTATTACCATTGCACCAGGAGAAACTACCGCCACGATAGATTTTAATTTCCTGAGTGATTTTGTTTTCGATCCTCATGAAACTATAGAATTCGAGCTTTTAGCCAACGAAGAAAAATATTTAGTTGGTAGATCTTATTTATACATAGACTTTGCACCATTACCAGACTTAGAAGATTTACAAAATTCAGCTTCGGGAAATCTCAACTTTAGCGTAGCTCAAAATGCTCGATCGGGGGCTACTATAGGTCATGTTAACCTCAGCGATCCTCAAGGCGATAAGCTTATCTATTCCATAATTGATGGCGAGCCTAAATCGGATTTGGACGACTCTTTTGATAATTATTCCGATATCAATTTAGATCCAGATTTAATTAGAAGCAGCAATCAAGATCTTGACGGAGATGGCGTTCATCCTTTTAGTATCGACTCCGCAACAGGCGTTATTACCCTCAGCGATCCTGACGATTTAGATTCTGCTTCACAACTATACAATTCTGGTTATTATCAACTGTTCGTCCGAGTTCAAGATAGAGTTATTGCAGAAGATGTTCTATATTCAGCAGGGGAACTATACCAAACCAGTCTGGTAAATATCAAAGTATTAGATCTAGAAATCACCGAAGAAAATGATGATATAAGGGGTTTTACTACTCACGATAATATCAATGGGTTAGCTGGTGATGACACCATCAATGGCTTGGCTGGTAATGATACACTAATGGGCGACGAAGGAGGCGATCGCTTGATTGGTGCTATTGGCAACGATTTGTTATTTGGTGGTGCTGGTGATGACTTTTTTGCGGGTATGGATGGGTTAGATACCCTTGAAGGAGATACGGGAAACGATACCCTCAATGGCGGTGCGGGAGATGATGAGCTATGGGGAATGGATGGATCGGATATTCTCAATGGCGGTACTGACAACGATCTCTTATATGGCGGTGCTGACAACGATCTCTTAATAGGAATGGATGGATCGGATACTCTTGATGGTGGTACGGGAGACGATACCCTCAATGGTTTTCTAGGAGACGATCTTCTTCAGGGTGAACTCGGCAACGATCTCTTGATTGGAATGGATGGCTTAGATAATCTCGATGGTGGTGCGGGTGACGATACCCTCAATGGTGGTGCGGGTGACGATACTCTAAAAGGTGCAGATGGCAACGATCTGCTCAATGGTGGTTTAGAGGCTGACATTCTCAAGGGTGGTGCGGGTGACGATACCCTCAATGGCGGTATGGATATAGACACCCTAGAAGGTGCTGCGGGTGCAGATATCTTCGTTCTCAAACCATACTCAGGACAAGATTTAATTATTGACTTTGAAGACGGTAGAGATCTTTTAGGTTTATCAAATGGTTTATCTTGGGAACAGTTGAATGTAATCGGACTTCCAGTATACGGTTCAATTGGAATCTACGATAATTTTAGCAATCAAATTATTGCCATATTGGAAAATGTAGAAACCAGTTTAATTACAGAAGCCGATTTTATTGCTGTCTAAGAACAGGCTTTAATATAACTTCCAGCAGGTATAGGATTAAATTTTGCTGCACGCTGTTTAAGCCTATTTTCTCTTAATAAGATTTCTGGAGTAATTTCTAGTTCCATCACTTCCAAAATATACCGCCAACGATATACCCAATCATGTCTAGTTAATGAATTATAAATATTCTGACGACGAATATTTTCCAAGCGATCGCCTTGACGATCTAATTCTTCAATAATCTCAGCTATATTGGGTGCATCTGCAGGAATAGAAATTATTGAATCTTGCCAATCAAAGTATTTATTAAATTCTTCCGTCGCAGTTTGATTGCCGATCGCAATTGCACCCCCTGCAGTACCTTCAAAAATGCGATAGCCTATTTCTTTTTGAATTCCTTTTCTTAATTTAGGGTCATCATTAAAATTAGGATTGTTAGTAATCCAGTAACGACTATTTTTAGCTATATTAGCTAAAAGATTACGATGTTCTTGGGGATTTTGGACATGAAAATTCGTAGCGGTATCGTAATGGTAGAAAAAGTCTCCCTGCGCCATGCGATCGAGTAATGCTTGGTGAGTAATAGGCGATCTTCGACCGATATTAGCTACGTCAATTCCGCGAGGAGAATCAATATAATTGGGACTAAACCTAATAGCATCTGTCCCAAAAGGTAAATACTCGCAAGGCACTCCAGTAATCTCTGCTACCGCTTCAGTCGAGCTAGTATGTCCTAAATAAATGCGATCGAAGTCTTTAAATAGTTCTAAATAATGTCGGCATTCAGGAATTTTTGCTTCCCACATTTCGATAATGTAGCAGACTGCTTTTTTACATTTTTTACGCCAATTTTTAATCGAATCAAGAGCAATAAACTTACTGGGATTATCCAGAATCATAAAGAACAAATCGTAATCATGTTCTAAGACAAAAGAGTTAGGATCGAATTTAAAATGATTGGCAATCTGAGGAGAACCCGTCAGTTTATTAATCCAGTTAAAGTTTCTCTTGGCAGATTTATAAGAATGCTCTGGCGTGAATATATCTACCGAATCGACTGCTGCGATCGCATCTTCAAATTCGTACAAACAGCAAGCAGCAACATGATTGTTAATCGCACGTTCGGATAAAATCGCAATTCTAGCTTGACTATTATTTTGATTATTCATAATAATAATTTAAAAAATAATATTTCAAATATTACTTAAAATAATAGCCAATTTATTCAACTAAAATTTTAAATTTTTCGTGCTTTTTTTATTTGTTATTTAAAGTTTTGATATAGACGATAGACTCTTATTTAATCTCGTTTCATCGCTCTAGCCATAGCCCGTTGGTCGTCTCGCTTCTTAACGGTTTCGCGCTTGTCGTGGAGTTTTTTACCTTTACCCAAACCAATCGCTATTTTTACTCGACCTTTTTTGAAATACATCTTTAAAGGTACGAGAGTCAACCCTTTTTGCTCGGTTTGTCCGATTAGTTTATTAATCTCTTTGCGGTGCAACAATAACTTACGAACGCGCAGAGGTTCGTGATTAAAATAATTACCCGTAGCTTGATAGGGCGATATATGGACGTTGCTCAACCAAACTTCCCCTTTTTTAATAAAAGCATAGCCATCTCTCAGGTTGACTTTTCCCGCACGAATTGATTTAACTTCAGTACCGACTAATTCAATTCCTGCTTCGTAGGTTTCAAGAATAGAATAGAGATAACGAGCCTGACGATTATCACTAACTATTTTTTGTCCTGTTTTCTTTTCCGCCATGCTAACTTAATTTTCAATTCTGCGATTGCTGAGGATCTACCATTATATCATCCGCTTTCTCTATAGACCTAGCAACAGATTATGGCTCGTCGCTGCTGGCTGGATTAGAAAAATTGCTGGGTTGAGAAAGATCGATACCGACACCGCGATCGTAAATTTCAATATCCCATTGTCCCGAACGATTACCTTCAAAAGCTATAAAACGACCGTTCCCGCTAATACTAGGATAGCGAACCTCGCCAATAAAGCCTTTAGTCAAATTCTGGCTTTTAGCGATGGCGCGATCGTATAAAAAAATATCTGTTTTGCCTAGTTGTTCTGACACATAAACTATATAACGACCATCAGCACTAATATCTGCCTGTGACTGCATACTACCTGGCTGATTTAATCCAGGAAGCGGTATCAAACGACGGCGAGACAAGTCATATAAAAATACGCTACGTTGACGATTGCGATCGCTACTATAAACCAGATAGCGACCATCATAAGAAAAATTAGCCGATGCTTCTGCAAAGGGAGAATTTAACGTAGCGTATTTTGTTTGTATTGGGGGAGTAATGTATCTAGAATTTTGACAACTAAATAAACCAAACATCGCACCAACTAGAGCCAAATGTACGGTAAATGACCAATTTGGCAGTCTAACCAACCATCTCATTACGATCTATGGTGCGACTTTCATCGAGTATAGAACAACAGTTAACATTATCAAGACAAACCTTTCCCCATTGTAAAGACCAGCGTACCAACTCAACCCGATTTGCGGTACTAGTTTTCTTAAGAATATTACTAATGTGGTTATCCACAGTTCTTTTACTAATTTCTAATTGCTTCGCAATTTTATGGTTGCTCAATCCCGTTACGACCAATTCGACAATCTCTAATTCCCGTGCGGATAACAATGCTTCATGACTTAGTCTCTCTGCTTCCATCAGTATTGCTTAGTATATTTACTCACTACTCTAGTTTTATTTTAAGAGGTAATGTTTATCATTTATGACCTATAAACTCATAAATAAATTATTCTTTAATAATTAGCAAACAACTACACGTACTGCTCAATTTAACTTTGTAATTTGTAAGATACGCTGCTAAGAAATGTATCGGTTTTTGTATCTTATTTTACAAAATACTTATAATTGTTCAATTATGGTAATTAACTCGGTTAATGAATACGGTAAGTGCGAAGTATTTAAGTTTAGCATTACACTACATTATTATAGCATAGCTGCCAAAGACAATTTTTTACTCCTATATATCGCCTCAAGCAGTTCAGACAGCATACTTCGCACTACGTATTAATATTTATATTTAGTTTTTGTAGCCAATAACTGAAACGCTTAAGCATTTTTAAGTAAATCTTTGACAAGATTGTCTTTGACCATCATTTGACGAAACATCTCTAGCAAGTATTCTTGGGCTTGTTCTTTGCTCAAACCTTGGACTTGCTCTTGAAGAACTTTTAATTTGAACTGCTGCTCGATACTCAAATTTGCTGAAAAACTCATTTACTTTCCTCCTGGGTTTCATCCCACTAACAACATTATTAAAACTGGCAACTGGCAACAGATATTGTTTTATAGCCACCTTGATTTGTCATTAATTTAGCACTACCCCTATAAGATGGCTATGGTGTCAAGTAATAATTAATTAAAGCAACAAAAAGTTATGAAATACTTATAGTTTAAAAGTATTTTTGGTGTATTTCGATGCGGAAAATATTTTAAGATCGAATAAACACTGGAAAAAGAAAGTAAAGCTAGAAAAATTAGTATATTAATCGTATAAACGATCGCAAAACACCGATAAATAACCATGAATTCAATTAAAGATGCCAAAGAGTTTTTTCAGCAAAGTGCGGGGCGATGGCGATCGCAACGCACCACCCATCACTTACCTTTTAGAAGAGCAGAGAGTGGTGGCTCGGATATCAACGTTGAGTTTCTTGATGGGGATGATGAAAAAATTGTAGCAATTTGCCAAATGCACGATGTAGATCCTTCCATGGCAATTGGAGGAGCTTTTGTTAGTTGGGATGGCTCAATGGCATGGGACAAAGAAAATGAAGATCATAAAGGAACAACAGTTTTTGCTTTAATTCCCGATCCTCACAATCCCCGTAAAGGCAAACTGCTTCGAGAACGAGGCTATGCTGAGATTGTCCCCGTTGCAGGAGAATATCAAATGGATGAAGAAGATGGATTAGTTTTAGTGACCGAATACGAGACGATGAGCATCATCGAACGTTTTTGGTTTGTCAATCCCGATTTGCGCCTGCGTAGCAGTACGGTCAAAAGATTTGGTGGCTTCAATACCGCTACTTTCTGTGCAGAATCTCGCGTAACTCCCGATCGCGCAGAAACTAGCGAAGACAAAGGAGAAACCAAAGCTTTTGCCATTTCGGGTTGGTAAGCCAGTCTCCTAGCAGGTTAAACAATTAAAAAATTAGTTCATAACTCTGTAATATTTTGTTACTGTTGTTTATTGTGTCCCGCTATGTAACGTATGATTGGGACTAAGAATTTTAATATACAATACGATAGACGGAGGTTTTGACTTGTCTATTCCCTTATTGGGCTATAAGCCTAGCTCCCAAAATGTCCGTGTCTCTGGATACGACATTGGCGGAGACGACCAACCCAAAGTTTATTCAGCAGAGAATGCTTTTTCTTTGACTGAAATGAACGAATTAATTGATGCAGCATATCGTCAGATATTCTTCTATGCTTTTCGTGCCGATCGCGAAATATTTTTAGAATCTCAGTTGCGTAACGGTCAAATTACCGTTCGTGACTTTATTCGCGGACTGTTACTATCAGATACTTTTTATAACAGTTTCTACGCCAAAAATAGCAACTACCGTTTTGTAGAACAGTGCGTCCAAAGAGTTTTGGGACGAGATGTCTACAGCGAAAGAGAAAAAATTGCTTGGTCGATTAAAGTAGCTACCAAGGGTATCGAAGGCTTTATCGACGAACTACTAGATACTGAAGAGTACATGGAAAAC
>CAYXWE010000144.1:0-7686 GCA_964468145.1 uncultured Pleurocapsa sp. | reverse complement strand
GCTCATGTCTTTAATCTCTCACGGGGAACACTCAGTCGATTATAAGAATAGATCGGATAAGTAACACTTGTACAGTCAGATCTCTAGCGGAGCAAATAGGCGATCGCGACTAATAAAATACTAATAAAATAAAACGATCCGACTACTTGAGTTTCTGCCCAGCCACTCAGTTCAAAATGATGGTGAATAGGAGCCATTTTGAACAGGCGTTTACCTTTGCCATCTTCATCTTTAGTCGCTTTGTAATAACTTACCTGAGCAATAACCGATAGGGATTCTATAAAGAAAATTCCGCTAATAACAAACAATGCCCACAGATTACCGCTACTCAAACCTACTGCAGCTAGTGCCCCACCAAGGGCTAGCGAACCAGTATCCCCCATAAATACTGTTGCGGGGTTGCGGTTGTGAACCAGAAAACCCAAACAGCTACCGCTCATACAGGCGCAAAAAATAGCTAAATTGGGATTATCGGGAGCGATAATCGTACCCATACCTAAAAATGCGATCGCGCCAGTACCCGCAGCTAACCCATCTACTCCATCGGTAAGGTTAGTAGCATTACTTTCTGCAGTTAGAACAAAAATTGCCAGGGGTAAAAACAACCAACCCAAAGACAAGTTAATGCCACCAGGAAGATTTACCGTAGTTATAGAAGCAGTTTCGTACCACAAGAGCCACAAAACAAAAATTGTCCCCAATAGAACTTGAAGAGCGAGCTTTGCTTTAGGAGATATACCCTTGTTTGATTTTTGACGCAGCACCTGCCAGTCGTCGATCCAGCCGATAAAGCCATAACCCAAGGTAATCCCAGATACGGCGATTAATTCCGATGATATTCCTAATTTTCGATAAAAACCCGCCCAAACCAAAGAAACAACTACCGCTACGGGGACAAAAAAAATCCCACCCATAGTAGGAGTTCCAGCCTTTTTTAAATGAGCCTGGGGCCCATCTTCCCTGACAATTTGCCCCGTTTTAAGTCGGCTAAGCAAAGGGACAACCCCCATACCCAATAAGGCACTAACTATAATGCAGCTTAATAAAGGTAATACCAACAAGCCAAATAGATCGCCAGAAGCCTGAGTATATTCCGACGCGATCGCACCTATAGTTAAAATACATACCAGAACAACCAATAAGGTTTTGCCAGAAGGAACAAAAAATTTTTCTGTAGCAAATGATTTAGCATCCACGGGTTTAATTACGACCTATTTTTACAAAGGTTATTTGCTGATACTCAAAAAAAATAACAGCCTGTTCTAGATCCTAATAGTCTAAATATTCTAGAACACAGCCATTATGTCAGTTATATTCTCAAAATCAAGTGCTACAGATAATTTTATTCGTCTTCATCGTCATCATCAAAATCGTCATCATCACCATCCATTAGCACGTCTAGATCGTCGTCTGCCTTAACCTTATCTGTTGCTTCTACAGGTTCGCGAGGAATCAAACGATTATTAGCTTTGAGCCAGTCGATCAAAGAAGCTTCTCTTTTGATGGGTATCACGATCGCAGGTTCGTAACGAGGCTCTTGAACTAAAGCGGGATTCTTCTTCTGTTCCATAATCTATCTCAGTCTTTTTCTTGAAGTCTAGCTTAAAGATTGTATCTTTTATTTTATCTTAGAAAATTTCTCTAGTTACTAAGTAGCTCTAGATAGCCTTCTAAGTAGCACTTAATTTTATGGCGAGATTAACTTTAACTCTTTTGTAAACTACAATTGAAATTGTTCTCTAACTTTGAAGATAAGTATTTTTATTTTTTTGTAATAGAACGACAGATAACTAACAAAAGTACATTAGTATTTTGCTATAAAAAACGCCGATAGTAAGCTTATGGATAAACGACAAAAGCTTTACGGATTTTTAAAGCGCGATAATTTATATTAGGGATTCAACTCGGCATAAAGTCGATCGAAAGCATGAAATTTTTATCTAGTAAGCTCAGTGTTTATCTAACTATTTTGACACTTGGCGGTGGTATAGGCTTCTTAGGGAGTCGCTACTGGGGAGGATCGTCACCAGTTCAACAGTCTCAGATTTACCCGACGGTAGTTCCTACCAAATCTAGTGCTGCTGATGGAAAAAATAATAGCTCTAACATTAACTTTATCGCCACGGCGGTACAGAGAGTAGGCCCTGCAGTTGTTAGGATTGATGCTTCTAGACAAGTTTCTTCAGCATTGCCCGAAAATCTTCGGCATCCTCTACTACGCCGTTTTTTTGGTAGTGATGGCGAAAATTCTCCTGACTCCCTACCAGATAAGTTTGAAAGAGGCACTGGTTCGGGATTTATTATTGGTTCGGATGGTCGCTTAATTACTAACGCTCATGTAGTCGATGGGGCGCAAAAAGTGCAGGTGACCCTCAAGGATGGTACGACTTATGAAGGTAAAGTTTTGGGGACAGATGACTTCACTGATGTGGCGGTCATCAAAATAGAAGCCCAAGATTTACCCACCGCTAATTTGGGGGATGCTGAAAACTTAATTCCCGGAGAGTGGGCGATCGCTATTGGTAACCCTTTAGGATTGGATAATACGGTCACAGTCGGTATTATAAGTGCTTTGGGTCGTTCCAGTTCCCAAGTAGGCGTTCCCGACAAACGAGTACGCTTTATTCAAACAGATGCAGCAATCAATCCAGGCAATTCTGGAGGACCATTATTAAATTCTCAAGGAGAGGTGATCGGCATCAACACAGCAATTCGTGCCGATGCTCAAGGTTTGGGCTTTGCCATTCCAATTGAAACAGCTCAGCGTATTGCCGATCAATTGTTTGCCAGGGGACAGGCAGATCATCCTTATCTGGGAGTTCACATGATTAATCTGACTGAAGAGACTAAAGCGGACATCACTCAAAGCGAAAATTTAGATTTTGCCATTCCTCAAGAAGAAGGAGTATTAGTGGTAAAAGTAGTTTCTGGTTCTCCCGCTGCTAAAAGTGGTCTAAAACCAGGGGATGTAATCAAAAAAGTGGGCAACAAACCCGTCGAAACTTCTCTCCAGGTACAAGAACAAGTCGATCTGAGTAAAATTGGTTCTAGATTGCAGGTGCAAGTACTGCGAAATAGTAAGTTAAAAACAATCGAAGTCGTACCTACTGCTTTCCCCAAAAGTTAGGTAGCGCGATCTCAGAAAGAACGAACATTGCTAAAGTATGAGGGTTGTGAACTAATCTAAAAGTGATAGAAGTAGAAGTCCATTCCTCTGTGAGAGATTTTTTGCGATTGCATGGAGATCGCAATTTTCCTCATCATTTAACAATGGCACGATTGATCGCTAGAGCTTTGCGTTTGGGCAATCCCGCATTGATGCAAACTGGCAGCAGCGTTAGCAAATATTGTATTAGCTATTTGATGCCGATTCTTTTGGGAGACTGGGAAACGATTATTGTTGTACCCGATACTATAAGAAAGTATTTGTTGAGCGAAGAAATTCCCAAATTACAGCATTGGTTGGGAACGAATAAAAAAGTTAGGAGTGGCGATAGTTGGCAAGATGGCGATCGCCTGTTATTGACGACTCCCGAAAGCTGGCTGGGCGATCGCATCGAATCCCAGCAGAGGTTTCCCCCCATTCCTACTATTATCGATCGCGCAGATAATCTGGAAGAATGGACGAGAAAACTCCTAACTATTAGTATCAATGCAGAAGATTGGGATGAGTTATTGATAATTGTGCCTCAAGCCCAAGAATTTATTCGCGATGCTAGGGTGAAATTAACCAAGTCTATTTTTGCTCGTCCCGAAAATCCCTATCGCAACTATGTCTTGTTAAAATCGGAGTTAGATATTATTCGCCATCTATGTCATTCTCTCTCCGAAAAAGGGCTATTGCAGGGAAAATTTGCTCGGTTTTGGCAACAGCTTGTTTCAGACGAGCTGATTCTATGGATATCCCGCGATCGCGACCGTGGCTTTTTCGCAATTAATCTTGCTCCTGCTGAAGTAAAAACTAAATTAAAACCTATATGGCAAAGACAGCCAGTGGTTATACTAGGTAGCTTCTTGGATATAGATAAAAATGCAGCTACCTATCGGCAACAGTTGGGTTTAAATCCTAAAATGCTGAGTCTGAAATTTACTCCCAACGGACAAAGCAGTCATATCCAACTCTATTTACCGACTCGTCTCCCCTTACCTAACACCCCCGATTTTCAATCTGCCTTAATCGAGCAGTGTTTGTTACTCGTTAGTCTCAGCAGCCGAACTCCTAAATTAATTGTAGTTATTGCCGACGATTTACCCCTTCAAGGACAGGTAGGTTCGGCTTTGGCTGGTGAATTTGGTTCGCGAGTTAAGGTAGAAACCAATAAGTTAAAAGATAATAGTATCTTGATTTGTGGTTGGTCTTTTTGGCAACAGTACCAAGAAACAATACCTATTCCTAATTTATTGATTATTGCTACTTTACCCATACCCTCTTTAGAAAATCCTTTGGTAGCAAATCGAGTAGCCTACTATAAAAACCGCCGTCAAGATTGGTTTCGGATGTATTTGTTACCCACTGCCCTCAAGACTATCGAGCAAACCATAGTACCTTTACGAGAATCTCAAAGTATCATTGCTCTATTAGATAGTCGGGTTAATTCCCGCAGTTATGGCAAGGCGATATTGTCAACTCTTCAACCCTATGCGCGGATTGACTATATCGATCCTACCTGGTTTGGCTATCCTAATTCTTAGTATTCTGGAAAATGAATCAATTAACAAAGTTGTAATTGAGAATCTTCAATTAAAACACTTGGATTGAGGACGGGACTACTAGAGTGGATTAAATAACCTTGTAAAAACGGCAAAATTTGAGCCGAAAATAATTCGCCCGAAGCAGGCTCGATTTCTTGAGCGTCGTGCATTTCGATATCTACTACTTTGGGAACAACTAGACCCAAGCATTTTTCTTTATCTTGGATCGCAATCACTGTCAGAGTGTCTCCAAAGTCGATTCCTGTTTCGATCGCAGAAGATGAATGATAGTTGAAGGAAGTAAAATCAAAATTCAAGGAATTAATACTGGGGGCTAAACCTAACTGCTGCCCCAAATCTACCAGCCACAGTATTTCTCCGCGATAATCATGAATTCCTAGCAAGCATTCTGCCACATGGGGAACGGGATGTATTGCGGTTACTGGTATATTGAGAACTTCTTTGATAGTGCTGAGGGGTAATAATGCGGTACTGTCCGAATTAAAGTGAAACCTCAAATACTTTTGGATATCGCGATCGACAAAAGTTTCTTGTTTCTCAAAACCAGATGTCACTACTTCCATTCCTTGACTCAACCAATCAGTCAAAGATAAGAGACTCGTATTTGATGGAACAGACTTTTCTACTTCTATCTCTTCACACCACTGGGGAGTAAGCTGACCTACTTCTCGACCATAAATTCTAATAGCTCGAACTGATTCTGATTTTAAATCTTGTAGCTGTTGGCGAACTATAGATACGATTTCAGCGCGATCGCATATCTTAGTTAATTCTAGTAATATTCCCAAATAAGCATTTTTTTGGGCAACTTTCGCTCTAACTCCTAGATGAGCCAGACTTTGATTCAGTTTTACAGCGATCGTTTTGGTATCTTCTTCTGTAGCTAAAATCAACGTTTCTGGAGATTTTTTTGGCAGTTGATTATTCATAATTAAATACTAATATACTGGCAAATATATACTTAAACTTTTGGTACAAATAAAATAACTTAGCTTATTGCTAATCCTTGAGTATATTTATGAGCAGTAGCTAAAATAGCTTGACGATCGATGGGTTTGCACAAGAAATCAGTTGCCCCTACCATTTTCGCTCTAACTCGGTCAATAATGCCATCATTTCCTGTCAAAATTATAATGGGGATAGTTTTGAAATTAGACATTTTTCTAATTTGCCCGCAAATTTCATAGCCATTGGCAACGGGCATTATTAAGTCTAAAAAAATCAGATCTGGCTTATTTTCTAATAAAACTGGCAAGGCTTGAATCGACTCATTGACCGCAATCATTCTATAGCCAGCAGGATTAAGAATTTGAGCCATATTTTGACAAATTCTGGGATTATCATCAATACAAACTATTAAAGGTAGCTCTGATTCTCGAACATGGTTGCGGTTAGAATCGCTATGAGATCTTTTTTTATTAGCACTATGTTGTTTAGTCGAAAAATTAATTTTACCTATCGGTAGATCGCTAATAGTTTGTAACTCTAAAGATCCATTTTTAACATAGGGCATCAAAGAGCAGGTTAAAGTAATTAATTCTTGTTTGGTAGCAATCGCAATATCGCGCAAAGTCCTTTTGCCATCAATTAGAATTGATAATCTATTATAGGTATCGGCCCCGACTGTTTGCTCTAATGTTTGACCATCTTTAATAGTAGGAGCTAAATTAGGAGAATATTTGCTCAATCCAACCTTGACCCAACTTTGGTAAGCACTTTCCCCTTGGGCTGTCAGTTGACCAATATCCATATAAACAATCGGTTGCTTGAATAGAGAGCTTCTCAAAATAGCTCCCATAGTATTGGCAGAGGTTTCAAATATGGATTTTATTTCTTTGATTTGAGTATTGTGTTGAAAACAATCGAATAAATGCTCTGCAGCTATCTCTTGAATAATTTGTGTGGCTTTTGGAGTAGATATTTCGCCCCTTTTTTCTAAAATTGAAATTAATAAATACCCCCATAGTTCTGATATTTCTTGCTCTCTTAGCTGAACTTCCGAGCAATCGATATTAGGATAGTATTTATTGACTACGCGGTAAATTCTTCTAGCGCGATGTTTGCTTGCCATTGCCCATAGCAAACTGCCGTTACGGAAATAGAAATTCCAATTCTCTCCTTCAATATCTGTTATCTGAAGCTTACAGGTTTGCTGGAGGTCTATTATATCTTTGAAACTAATATTTAGCTTTATTATATTGCTTAATTTTTCCATGATTGCTCAATCATTAGCTTTTTAAATCAATACCTATATATTTAGCTATCATAATCATTGATTTATCTTAAGCGCAATATAGAGTTTTTGCGGAGATAGCCTTTGCAAGTCTTATGCAATACGTTTTACGTCACTTTGCAGAACAGTATAATACTTTCGACGTTCTTTAAAGAGATTATTTGGATTTGAATTTTTTTGCCATTGAATGCAATGACAATTTAGTAATAAGATAAATTACAAAAACATTATTAATTTAAATTACAAAAATAAGATCGTTTACTAAAGAAGTTATCCTAATTTTTTTGAGTGGCTTTTTATTTATAACGGACAACTTATTATAGTCAAATATACGTATCTTTTGAGAAATTTTTTATTATTTACACTTTTAAACGTAACATCTATAATGTCTTATAAAGCCGACTTAAATCTAGATGTTATTTTTTATTTTGTGGCTTTAAAAATATTACTTTCTAAATAAAAATATTTGCAGAGTTATAGAGCGATCGCCCACGATAAAGGCAAACAGTTATGACAACTCTATTCTTAAATATTTTTTGGGCAAATTATAAAAATTAAAACAGTAATTTTCTACTATGTCTAAAAATAATGATGCGAATAACTTCGTATCCAAATCAATACCAGAAATTTTCGCTGAAAACTTCGGAAGTCTTACCCCCCCCCCCCCCCCCCCCGGGGGGGGTACAGGATAACTACAAAGAAGAGGTAAAAAACTGCGATCGCCCTTCCCTCAGAAAAAT
>CAYXWE010000143.1:0-7689 GCA_964468145.1 uncultured Pleurocapsa sp. | reverse complement strand
ATGGATACTCCCAAATTTGACTATATCTCTCAACGTACTGCTCGCGGTATTTTAGGAGTAGGCAGAGAAACGAGAAATTTCAAATTAATCGCTAAATATATCCAAGCAGCAAACTATTGGGCGATCGCTTTAGTTGGTATTGAAATCGCTATTCTTAGTACTATCTACGGCAGCCTAGCTGATTTCGATAGTTATTTGGCATACATTACCGCCACCACCATAGTTCTAATCGCTTTAATTTGGCGTTATCGATCGCAGCCCGATAATTTGGTTTTATATACCGTAGCTTGGCTGATAGAGTTGCTAGCTATCGGCATAGTTTCTTTGCTGGGTGGCAATGGTTTTAGCTTTGCCATTACTAATATAGTTTTAGGGTTACTTGCTTGGGTTGCCAGTGCCAAACTTTCTGATGATTTCCCTTATGCAAGTTTAAACTTAACTTATATTCCCCTCATCTATACTGCCTTGGGAATATTTTGGCGATTCGATGTTTACCATACCTACACGGGCATGATTACTCTGGGGGCAGCGTTTATCCTAATTAATACCCCCCAACGAGATCGACAGCTAAATCTATTTACCAACTATCTAGGCTTTGCTGGTATCTCTCTGGGCATCTATGAAATAGTTATCTACCAGATGCAGCAGTCATCGGGGGGTAGTGCAGCCGATGGCTTAACAATTTTATCTTTAGTGGCAGCAGCGATCGCTTTTAGTTATCGTCTGGGTGCGTGGTGGTATCGTCAACGCCAGCGTACTATTATTTTCGGCTTCAGCCTCGCCAAAATTATTTTAGTCGCCCATATCCATTGGGCTATTAGTAGTATTCTCAAGATCGTTGCTGCCAGTATCGCCATCGAAACTACTACCCCTCGTCTCACTCCTCTGAGTATTGCTACTAGCCTTTGTCTCGGTGCTTATGCAGTAATTCAGGGTAAGGATCGCCATCTAGATACTACTCCAGACAAAACAAATGATTGGTGGGTATATGTAGGGTTAGTAGAAATTATTGCCACTTTAGTTTACAGTCGGCTAATTATCAATAGACTGAGTTTCTTCGATCCTTGGCGCATTATCTTCACTTGCGCGATCGCTTTATTGATTTATCAGATACCCTGGCAAAACTTAGGCTGGCGGGCAACTCCTTGGCAACGGGCTGCTGCAATCTCCCCTGCATTGATGGCTTTAGTAACCGCAGAAGATATTTCTTATTTGAGCCTCTTGGCTACTGCTACTTTCTATCTGCGGATCGCCTTTTATCAAAAAAATATCCGCTGGAGTTATATCAGTCTGGGATTTATTAACTGGGGGATTATTCGATTAGTCTGGCAGTTTAATACAGAGGCGATAGTTTTTGCAGGAATTATGAGCCTGTCGATTTTATATATTGCTCAATACGATCCCTATTTCCAATCTCAATACAAAAAACGCCACTGGTTGCGTTTGCTTGGCTGTGGCATAGTTTGCGTTGTTGCCCTATTTTATCAAGATCCTGGTATCGTACCTGGCGCGATCGCCTTTGCCCTGATCTTTCTCGGCTTGGGTTTGAGAATTAGAGCCTTCTTATTTTCTGGTACTATTACTCTTATTTTGACAGTTTTTTATCAGCTAATGACTCTAGTTTTAGCTTTTTCTTTTTTAAAGTGGATAGTTGGTTTATTGGCAGGAATATTTTCTATTATCGTTGCTGCTGGCTTTGAAAAAAAACGCGATAAAGATTCGGGCAGCAAAAAACATCCCCTAAAAGTTAAACTAGAACGCTACACCGATAAACTACAAAATTGGCAATGAAAATAGTTGCAACTATTTTTACCCGCAGCCTGAAACTATTTCTCAAGATGCCGATCGTTTAACCTATGACTTGCAAAATGTTTCTGTTAGCCTATCGCGGATCTAACCATCCATATAGCTAATGCTAAAAATATACCTCTAAAATAATACCTACTACTACTCAAACATGGATTTGAATACAGAAATTAAAGGTCGAGGATATCCAATTCTTTGTCTCCACGGTCATCCTGGATCTTCTGCCAGTATGTCTGTATTTACCAATTATCTCGCTGGGCAATATAAAACTATCGCCCCCGATCTTCGTGGTTATGGCAAAAGTAAATATCAGCAGGACTTTATGATGGAAGATCATTTAAAAGATCTGCAAAAATTGTTGGACAAACACAATATAGATCGCTGTTTGCTTTTAGGTTGGTCTTTGGGGGGCATTATCGCCATGGAATTAGCCTTGGCAATGCCAGAAAGATTTAGCGGGATGATTCTGATTGCTACTGCAGCCCATCCTTTGAGCGAAAAAACTAGCAATACTTTAACAGACCAATTGTTTACGGGGATTGGGGGCATAATTAATTTAATTAAACCTGGATGGCAATGGAATATCGATACCTTTGGCAAGCGATCGCTATTTCGTTTTCTGATCGAAAACCATACTCCCGAATCTTATAACTATCTAGCTAAAGAAGGTACGCCCGCCTATTTCCAAACTTCCAAGGCAGCCACTAACGCTCTGTTTAATGCCATTAGAAAAGGCTACAATCGCCTGGAAGATTTACATCGTATCGATTTTCCTTGTCTGATGCTATCGGGAGAATGCGATCGCAATATCATCCCCTACGCTAGTCAAAAAACCGCCGAATCTCTGCCCAACTGCTATTACATTAACTATCCTCAAGTCGCTCATCTGTTTCCCTGGGAAATTCCCGATCGGGTATTGCTAGATATACAAACATGGTTAGATACCCAGAAATTTTTGGAGGTTGAATAGTTTAGTCTGCATACAGAGTAACTTCTTCAGTTTCTTCCATAATTATGGTTACTGTTGCTGTATCTGTTGCGCCCTTGCTATCAGTAATGGTGTAATTAAAAGTATCGTTGCCAGCACTACTACTAGTACGACTGTAATATACTTTATCTCCTTGAATAGCAACTGTACCGTTGCCTACAAAACCATCGACTTCAGTTAAAGTAATTGCATCTCCATCAGGATCGCTATCGTTAGCCAAAACATCGATCGTAATTTCTGTGCCATCCAACATTTCTACTAGATCGTCGGCAGCAGCAGGAGATTCGTTAGAAATAGGATCTTCTGGAACATTTCCGAGGTTGTTTTTGCCAATATCGACCGCAAACACGATATCGTTATAGTCTTTATCTCCTCCTCCATATAAATCTTCCCAAGCCAGAATTAGATATCCTTGATAGTCGTAAGCCATAACGTGCTGAATATTATCGGGATTGCGATCTACACCAGCATAATAGGTGTAATAGCTAGAATTTTGATATCCATTTGCTAGCAATGAAAAATCTAAAGTCGAACCTGCTTTGACTTCTCCTACGCTAACGTAGTCTCCTAACTGCAGTTGTTCCGAACCATTTCCCGCAGAAGCATTGTTAAAAATTAAACCTTCTGTGGAAGTCGCACCAGTAATCTTTAGCTCAAGTTGGTTGCGAAATCCCGCACCTTCGTTGATAAAGTATATTTTAAGGTCTTCAATGTCGTCATCTATGTCAAGTTCGGTAGCATCTAATTTGCGAGTATTTAATTCGTCTAAATCGATCGCACTGGCTTCTTCGCGAACAAACTGTTGAAATGCTATTACTCCTTTTCCTGCATCGCTACCATCCTCATTAACATAATCGGTAGTATGAAATTTGGTTGCGGGACTGTTGTGACGATAAAAATTGTAGCTAGAAAAACTAAAATTTGCCTTGGCAGGAACAGCTAGTCCTAATGTTAAAGAAACAGTACCTAGTAATAACGATTTTTGTAATTCCATGGGTTTTATTTAGTTAATTTATATATTTTTAAAAAGTATTATTCTTCGATAGTAGAGCAATAGTCTTGCGGATCTAAATTACCAACGGCGAGATCTTTTAGAGCATCTTTTTGAACGTCATCGATAATATTTTTAGTTTCTCCGTAGGCTTTGGCGATCGCTGTTTTAGTATCTTCTGTTTGTTCTAAATGGTTACAAACAACTCGCGTTAATTCTTCATCTGTTAATACCAATTCCTGAGCGAAAGCATTTCCAGAAAATACAGTAAATGCAATTCCAATTAACAAAGTACTTTTTTTAATCATGATTATTCTATTAATAATATTTTTGATTCTTTTAAAACCGTTGTAGCTTAAGAAAAAGGAAACGTAATCTTTTACTAGTTGAAAATACTGAATTTTTATCAAAAACAAGATTGAACTTTATCGCTTCTTGATTTTTACGATTGAGTTGAGTAAAAATACTGACAGCCAAGATAAAGAGTAGATCGAGATTTTGAATTTTAAGTCAGTTACTTTACCTGATTTATAAATACCTAGTTGAAATTGACTATAGTAATGAGTCATCATTCGCGAACACAAAAATGACTAATGACTAACAACAAATAACTTTCAGACTAGATAATGTTGGCAATAGAAGTGAGGATTGCTGTAGCTTAAATTAAAATAGAGGTCGCGATCGCATCTTCAATTGGGAAAACCAGAATTCCTGGGTTGGGGTATCCTACCTAACTTGGAGGTTTAGTTCTCGTTACAATTACATTGAATTAAATGCAGACAGTTTATCAAATTGACTCCATATATTTTTAATCAATAAAATAATTATTTCCAAGTTTCAATTCCTTAGTTAAGTCAGAAGAAAATATGCAACCAAATAATCCTCAAAAATTTACGGAAAAAGCATGGCAGGCGATCGCAGCAGTCCAAGATATTACCAAACAAAGTCAACAGCAGCAGGTAGAAACAGAACACCTGTTTAAAGCCTTACTAGAACAGGATGGACTGGCTAATAGTATCTTCAATAAAGCAGATCTAAGTATTCAACGATTAAAAGATAAAGTAGATAGCTTTATTGCCAGTCAGCCCAAAGTTAGCAAGTCTGATGGTAGTGTTTTCTTAGGACGAAGCTTAGATACATTACTCGATCGCGCGGATAAATACCGTACTGAATTTGGCGATGATTATATCTCTGTCGAACATTTAGTACTCGGTTTTGCCAAAGACGATCGCTTTGGACGCAAACTGTTTCAAGAAGTTGGCATTACAGAAAATAGACTTAAGGAAATTATTACTCAGGTGCGCGGAAAGCAAAAAGTAACAGACCAAAATCCCGAAGGTAAATACGATGCGCTAGAGAAATACGGACGAGAGCTAACCAAACTAGCGCGAGAAGGTAAATTAGACCCCGTAATTGGACGTGACGAAGAAATTCGCCGTACTATTCAAATCTTATCCCGTCGTACTAAAAATAATCCCGTTTTAATTGGCGAACCTGGGGTGGGTAAAACTGCGATTGTCGAAGGGTTAGCCCAACGCATCATTAACCGCGATGTTCCCGAATCATTACGAGATCGCACTGTGGTTGCTTTAGACATGGGTGCATTGATTGCAGGGGCAAAATTACGGGGTGAATTTGAAGAACGTCTCAAAGCAGTATTAAAAGAAGTTACCGAGTCTGAAGGTAATATCATTCTCTTTATCGATGAGATTCATACTGTAGTGGGTGCGGGTGCAGCCCAAGGATCGATGGATGCGGGTAATTTACTCAAGCCGATGTTGGCGCGGGGCGAGTTGCGCTGTATTGGGGCGACTACCCTCGATGAGTATCGCAAGTATATTGAGAAGGATGCAGCCTTAGAAAGACGTTTTCAATCGGTATTGGTAGATGAACCCAATGTAGTCGATACTATCTCTATTTTACGGGGACTCAAAGAACGTTACGAAGGACATCACGGGGTAAGTATTACCGACACTGCTTTAGTGGCTGCTGCAACTCTATCCAATCGCTATATCAGCGATCGCTTTTTACCCGATAAGGCGATCGATTTGGTAGATGAATCTGCTGCCAAATTAAAGATGGAAATTACTTCTAAACCAGAAGAATTGGATGAGATCGATCGCAAGATTCTGCAGCTAGAGATGGAAAAACTATCCTTAGAAAAAGAAGACAATCCCATTTCTAGAGAAAGATTGGAGAAGCTAGAAAAAGAACTGGCAGATCTTAAAGAAGAGCAATCGGGAATTAATGCTCAGTGGCAGTCGGAAAAAGAAGTAATCGACCAAATACGCGCCCTGAAAGACGATATTAACTCCATAACCATTGAAATAGAGCAAGCAGAACGGGATTATGACCTCAATAAAGCTGCAGAATTACGTTACGGTAAATTAGCCCAGCTACAGGAAGAAGTAGTAGAGATAGAACAAAAACTAGCTGAAAGACAAACTACAGGTAAGTCTTTATTGCGAGAAGAAGTTCTAGAATCTGATATCGCAGAAATTATTGCTAAATGGACTGGTATTCCTCTAAAGAAGCTTATTGAATCGGAAAAAACCAAATTACTACAATTAGAAGCAGAATTACACGAACGAGTAATCGGACAAGAAGAGGCAGTAACAGCGGTATCCGATGCTATTCAGCGTTCTCGTGCAGGACTAGCAGACCCCCAACGTCCTACCGCTAGCTTTATTTTCCTCGGCCCTACGGGAGTAGGTAAAACCGAACTAGCCAAAGCCTTAGCGCAAAGTCTGTTCGATACCGAAGAAGCCTTGGTGCGGATCGATATGTCCGAATATATGGAGAAACATTCCATCTCCCGTTTAGTAGGTGCGCCTCCAGGGTATGTCGGTTACGACGAAGGAGGACAACTAACCGAAGCCATTCGCCGTCGCCCCTATTCTGTAATTCTATTTGATGAAATCGAAAAAGCTCATCCCGATGTCTTCAATCTAATGTTGCAAATATTAGATGATGGCAGACTGACAGATTCTCAAGGACGTACTGTAGACTTTACCAATACAATCATTATCATGACTAGTAATATTGGTTCGCAGTATATCTTGGATGTAGCGGGAGACGATAGCCAATACGAAGAAATGCGATCGCGAGTCATGGCGACAATGCGCGATAGTTTCCGTCCCGAATTTCTTAATCGTATTGACGATATTATTATCTTCCACGCCTTAACCAAAGCTCAATTACGCAATATCGTTCAGCTACAGGTAAAAGGTTTAGAAAGACGCCTGTCAGAACAAAAACTATCCTTGAAAATCTCCGATGTTGGTTTAGATTATCTTGCCGATCTCGGTTTCGATCCAGTATACGGCGCAAGACCATTAAAACGAGCTATCTCTAGATATCTCGAAACGGCGATCGCCAAATCTATTTTACGGGGCGATTACCAGCCAGGAGATACAATCTTTGTCGATGTCGAAGACGAAAGATTAACCTTCAAACGTCTGGGAGTTGAGATGTTGACTAGCTAAGTTTCTATAGTAATCCTATTTGAAACTAGAGAATGATTGGTTACAACTATCTTCTGTCATGAGTGAGGGCGACCCCACGGTTTGGGAACGCGCCCGTTCGCGAAGCGTGTCCGAAGGACATACCCGAAGGGTCGTTAGTCATTAGACATACTTTAAAATGATTTAGGGTTGCTATAGTTCTTAATTTGTCAGCAAAGCTCAAATTATAGGCGGGTGTCATTGTGCATTCGCCTTTTTTTATTAATTTCTCGCTTTCTAGGCGTAAAAATTTCCTAAGACCGTTTTTTTCCAATTTTTCGGCGATCGCTTGTCGAATATACTCATACCAATTTAACTAAAAGAAGGCGATCGCGACCGCGCCAATATGCTCTCCAAGCCCTTATCGGAAAAACTTTTAACCAGTAAAGCACAAAAAATGC
>CAYXWE010000142.1:0-7701 GCA_964468145.1 uncultured Pleurocapsa sp. | reverse complement strand
TAAAGCGGTTAACAAAGCAATTTGGTGCAGCTTATTCATAGAGATTTATATATATCCCCAAACTATACATCTGGTTCTATAGTTCCCATTTGGTATCTATCTGTACCATTTTTGCGCTATTGATTATCAACTACTAAGCTAGGCTTTTCTCTAAAAATATGGCATTACCGTATTCTGGATCTAGTTCGTAACCGACAAAGCCATATTTACTATAGGCATTTCTTGCAGCATAGTTTCTTTCGAGTACTTCTAAGGTAAGTTTACAAGCCCCTCTCTCCCTTGCAATTTGCTCGACTTTTTGCAGCATTAGCTGACTAATACCTTTATTTCTATATTCAGCCAGTACAAATAAATCGTGAATATTAACTAAAGGCTGGCATTTGAATGTAGAAAACAAACTAAAGCAGTTAATCAATCCTGCTGGCGCACTTTCAACGTAACTAATAATTGAAAAGGCAAAAGGTAATTTAGCTAATTCCCCAACTAAATTATCTCTAGCATATTGACTCAATTCTTTACCGCCTCCTGCTGGATCTCGAGCATATTGATTTAATAAAAAAACCAGATCTTCGCCGTGTCGATGGTTGGCATAATCTACAATTGCAATATCTATATCCATCAATGTTGAGTGTTAAATGCTAAATGTTTAATGTTTAATGTTCAATGAAATCAGCGATCGCTCGATCTAATATTTCCTTTCCTTGTTCGACACTTTCAATTTGAGACAAAATATCTCTTAATTGGGCTGCACCATCAAAACCCTTACAATACCAAGCAAGATGTTTGCGTGATTGATAAATGCCCCGTTGTCCTTTGTATTCCCACAAGCCCTGCAAATGTTCTTTGGCACATTCCAACCTCTCAACAACCGAAGGCGTTGGTAATATTTCCCCTGTTTGCAAAAAATGGTCGATTTCTCCCACCAAAAAGGGATAACCTAGCGTACCCCGCGAAGCCATTACCCCATCAGCTTGGGTAATTTCCAAACATTCGATCGCAGCTTCGACGGAAAAAATATCGCCATTGGCAATTACAGGAATTGATAAAGCTTGTTTAACTTTAGCGATCCACTCCCAACGGGCGTTGCCATTATAACCTTGGGCGCGAGTGCGGGCGTGAAGCGTCAGCATAGCTGCCCCTCGATCTTCCATTCTGCGAGCAAAATCAATAATATTAATCTCATTATCGTCCCAACCAATACGAGTTTTAACCGTGACGGGGACATCTACCGCATCAACAACAGTTTTCATAATTGCCTCGGCGACTTCTGGTTGACGCAACAAGGAAGAACCGCCACCTTTTTTAGTAATCTTATTAACAGGACAACCCATATTAATATCAATGGTGTTCGCTCCTTCTGCTACTGCTTTTTGTGCTGCTTGCGCCATAAAATCGGGACGACAATCAAACAGTTGAATACTAATCGGATCTTCATCGGGAGCGATCGCCATAATTGCAGGTAATTCTGTCAGATGATGAATTTCTTTGGCACTCACCATCTCGGTATACATCATCGATTTGGGCGCATACCGCCTCACCAAACGACGAAAGACTAAATCGGTCACTCCCGATAAAGGAGACTGTAAAACACGGCTGGCAACCTCTACTGAGCCAATATTTAGCGGAGTAGCCAGTCTAGTTTTTAGTTCGGAAGATAATGTAATCATTACAAAGAAGGCTGATGGCTGATGGCTGATGGCTGATGGCTGAAGGGTTAGTTTTCTGGTTGAGAAGAAAATTTACCCCCCTCAACCTAATTGCTCTTAAAGAAGCGAAGCTCGTTCATTATGGCGTAACCCGATCAATTATGATTCGCAATTGCCCGCCAGACACCGACTAATACTCCCTGTATTTCTACATTTTCTGCTTCTGCTTTAATTGGTTTGTATTTTTTATTGGCGGGTTTGAGAACAACTTGTTCTCGTTCTTGATAAAAATGCTTGAGAGTCGTACCGTGTCCCGAAACTCTGGCTGCAACGATATCGCCATTTTTAACTTCCGAATTATCTGAAAGCGATCGCATTACTGCATAATCGCCCTCATTAATTAAATCTTCAATCATGCTATCTCCCGTCACTCTTAAGACATAACAGTCTGACTGGGCAAATAAATCGGATAGGTCTAATCTAGTTGTATCTTCGGTAAACGGTTCGACCAAACCTCCAGCAGCGATCGCACCTTCAATGGATAACCCTTTTTCTGGTTGATGCAAAATCCTAATGGTGCGGGCTTTACCATCTATCCAATCTATATAACCTTTATTGCGGAGTCTTTCCAAACGACTCTGTACGGGGGCTGGCGATCGCAAGTTCATCGCTTTCATCATCTGTCTGATTGATGGTGCGTGTTGAGTCGAACGAATATATTCGATCAGCCAATCATAAAGTTCTTTCTGGGCTGGAGTTAAGCTTTCCATAACTTTTGACTTAAAAATTCTAGGGTGTATTCTCAGACGACAAGCTTTTGACGAGTCAACATTGGCGGGAAACCCCACGAGCATTGACTATTGCACTCAAAACTTAATATGCTCTCAAAGAACATAGGTACTAAACATTAGACGATCTAAACCCTAAGAAAGTCAAGTTAAAATTTAGTAATAACAAACGAATAATAATGCCTGAGATTATTTTTGCTGTATCTCTAATCTTTGACGCAAAATAAATTCGGCGATCGCCAGATCTACGGGAGTAGTCACTTTGAGGTTAGTTTCTTCTCCCCGAACAATTTTTACGGGGTGTCCGCACCTCTCTAGTAAAGCAGCATCATCAGTTACTTGCCAGCCCGCATCTTTACCTTGACAATGGCATTTTTTAAGCAATTCAACTTCAAATCCTTGAGGGGTTTGGGCTGCCCAGAGGTTGCTGCGATCGGGAGTATCTGTAATGATTTTCTGAGGATCGACTACCTTGATCGTATCCTTGACGGGTACAGCAGCAATAAACCCAGAGCAACTATCGAGGGCATCGCTACAGCGAGCGAATAATTCTGGGGTTGCCAAACATCTCGCACCATCGTGAATTAGTACCCTCTTAGCGGTATCTGGTAGTGCCTGTAAGCCGTTATAAACAGATTCTTGGCGCGTATCGCCTCCCACAATCGACTCTACTGGTATGCTCAAATTTAATTGATTCAAAATACTTTGAAAATCATCAAAATCTATAGGCTGACCCATAATACCAATCCATTCAATACTTCGGGATTGTTCTGCAGCTAATAGAGTCCAGGCGAGCAAAGGCTTGCCTAACAATTCTAAAAGTAGCTTATTGCGTCGTTCTAGCCCTCGCGTAGTAAACTCGCTACTCATACGACGACCCATACCAGCAGCAGGGATGAGTAAATACATAAAGATGTTTTCCTTAAAATTAAGACGATTTAGCTCTATCATCCACTAAAATTGACCTCAGATAAAATAAAGGACTATATATTCTTCATCTGAATAATGCGTATACTGGCTCTCGTCACTGGCTCAATCGACAATCAACTACTGTTTTTTCCTACCCTGGAAACTCTCAAACAGAAGTATCCTCAAGCTGCAATTGATGTTTTAGTAGAACCTAGATCGAAAAAAGCTTATCGAGTCTGCAAAAACGTCGATGAAGTTTTAGTTTTTGATTTCCAAGATCGTAATAGTTTCGCAGATTACCTCAATTTACTAGGGATAATGCGCGATCGCGAATACGATGCAGTAGTGAGTCTCAAAACCACCTGGCGCATCAAGCTGCTATTGTGGCTCAATGGTATTCCCACTAGAGTTGGATATCAAGATGATTCTGCCTTATATCTATCTCAAGCGATTACTCGCAAACCCCAGCAGTACCTAGCCCAGATGTATCATGACCTAGTGGCTGGTTTTGGTATCCAAGCTCCCTGTCCCCCAATAAGCATCAATGTTCCTACCGAAGATATTCGCTGGGCAGAAGCGGAGCAAAAAAGACTGTCCATTAGTGACAGTGGCTACATTATTCTTTGTGACGAGCAAACCACTGAATCTACCAGCAGTGCTTATCCTCTTAGCAGTTGGCAAAAGATAATTGACGACATCGAACAAAGAGAAACAGGTTTGTCAATTCTTTTATTACAAACAGAGAATAATCCAGAATGGGTCACGGCAATGATTTCAGCCAACAATAACCTAAAAGCGATCGCGCCTCCCGATGTGGGCAAAATGGCAGCTATTGTTGCAGGAGCAAACTTAATTTTGTGTAATAGCAGTACCCCCTTGCAATTAGCGATCGCAGCTAGTACCTATACCTTTGCTTTACTAGGCGATGGCGATAATCAGGCTGTTCCTCAACAAAGCGATAACTGTCAGGCGATCGAATCTACAACTAGTAATTTAGGAGATATCGCCCCCGAAACGGTTATCGAAAAAATGTGGCAAGGTTCTTAAGAAACAAAGAACAGGAAAGTAGCACACTGTAAGGCGGGCAGAGGGATTGGCACTGAATCTTTATCTATGTTAGTCAATCGATCGTGCCTGCCAAAAACTAGAACGCAATTTTAGGACTTAGGTAAACTCTTGAAAGAAAATGATTGGGAAATAAAATCGAGTTCTTTTGCTCAAACAGTTCGGCTAGTAGAAAATTATGTCAGACAGGAAATCGAGCGCGAAACCGAGCGCGAACAACTTTATTATCACACCATCGACCACGCTCTAGCAGTCAAGCGTCGCTCTAAAACTATTTTTCAGGCGATCGAGCCTGTTTTAGCTGTCAATCAGCCTGGGGTAGATTGGAAACGGCTAGAGTGTTTGCTCGATGTTTGCGCTATTGCTCACGATATGGTGCAACAATTTTCTGATTTGACTGAAATAAATCGCCCCCGCCAACGTATTCCAGGAATTAGTGAAGCTGCAACTTTCGATAAATTAATTGCATATATTAAAAAGCTAAATCAGACACTATCGGAGTTAAATGTAGATGATTCGATTCTGTTTAGCGATCGCGATTTAGATATTATTCAAGAGGGTATTTTGGCCACAATTTGCCAGCGCGATCCTCAAGCGGGCAAAGTTAGTTACAGTTTCTCCAATTATTCTATTTACCAGCCTTATTTATACGATCGCCAGTCGCCAATTTCTTTGGTAGGTAATATTATTGCTTTGGCAGATCTCGGTACATTAGGTATGGAAGGAATCGAGCCTTTTATCTATGAAGGGATTTTAGTTTTTTTGGAAGATAATCTCGATCTTAAAGATCTGATTATTGAGGGCAAAGCTCCCGATCCATCATCTAAAACTCAGCTTAAAGCTAGATTGCTTAACATGACCAGATTCATGGTTAGTTTAGCTCTAGAAAGATATGCCAGATTTGAACTAGAAATTGCTGCTTTTTCTGCTGAAGCCCGTCACATTTTGCGATCGCAAGTATTTATTTATCTTAATTCCCAAAATATTGCCAAAGTTCGGGAGATTGTACCTATAAACGAAACTACTAGTCTCGATGAATTAATCAGTTTTTTTTGTTTAAATAAAAGTAACAGGTGACTAATCTTCTTTCACTCGATAAAACGATCGGCCACCTAGTTATTATTCGCTCATGACAGAAGTACCAATTTGAGATTCTTGCCATAGTTGATACAAGAAATACTCTTGAGCGCGATCGAATTCGCAAACAAATACTCCTTCTTCACTATCTTCGCTTTGAGCAACCCAAAGTCCAGATAAACTAATCTCGATATAATCTTCATCGCAAGGAATCACTTCAATTAATTCTCTGGCTTCTAATTCTAACAATCCCTTTAGATAAGGAGTATTTAAAGGCAGTACCAAACTAGCAATACTAGATTCGATACAAATGCTAGCAGCAGCGCGCAAGCTTACAAGTACTCTGGTAGCTTTCCAAGCTTCAACTGATTTTTGCAAGTACTCTAAATAAATTCCTTCTTCTAAATAAGTAATTTTTAACATGAGATACTTTTCTCCTTAAAAATAAAGTCTTTTTGATTAAAGTCGTATTGTCGATCTCGTAGAAAAATCGACGATTTGAAATGCGCTATAACTAAATGTTCCTTATTTCTCTCGTATTGGCACTGATACAAATCACCACAAAATTGTTCGAGATAATTTTTCTGGTGAATTTCAGGTTGAAAACCAACAACAAAAAACCCCGCTATAGAATCATTTCCGAGCAGGGTTTTGTTAAATTTTATTAAGATAAAGTCTTATTTTACAATCGCTAAACCCCACTTAAAATCCCTGCTATTCGATTTTGGTTCTGTTTGATAATTATCTGCCCATAGCCCCCAACTCTTGACATATTCAGAATTACAGGCTTTTATACGATTAAGTCCTGGCAAATATGCTTTTGAGTCGCTATACTGCGCAAACAGACACTTTTGCACGAATGTCGCCGAGCAACACATATTTCCGCGCGCTATATTAGAGATCGAGTGCAAAAGTGATAGAAAAAACATTAAATTTCCCCAAAGGGGTTTTCAAACTGCATTTTTAATACTACACTTATATTACCGTATATGTCTAGTATCTAGAGGAAAAAAAAATGCGAACCCTAACTCGCACGTCTACAACTGAAATGGAAGTTACCAGCATCCGTCTCGAACGCAGTCTAAAAGACAAGCTAAAAGAATTATCTGGCAATCAAGGCTATCAGGCATTAATCAGAGATATTTTGTGGAACTATGTCCATCAAAAATCTGGCGATTATCGCCCTCAGTTTGCTCGTTCGGATATTCGCGCGACTGTAGAAGCTACTGCTCGTAAAGACGAAAGCTGTGCGCTCACAGGGAAGCTAATTCAAGAGAATGAACCAATGCTCTTAGGATTTACTATTTACGGCGATTTAGTGCCTCTAAGCGTCAATAGCGTAACTGAATAGAATATATTGGCAGGGGAATTGAAAAATATAGCATTTGGTTCGGTATCGATTAATAAATATTCAACCATTTGATTTTTCAGTTCTCCGCCAAGCAGCTACTCTACCTCTAGATTTTATCGAGCCTCACTAAATTTATTTAAAATATTACCGAGTTATTTCTAATTCACAAGTCGCTAATAGTAAAAGAACTTAAAATAAACAATATATAAATCTCATCAAGTATAAATTTAGAAGGAGTTATCGAGACAGATGACAGAAGCTACTAAAACCGTTGAAAGAGGAATCCAGCTAACGCCAGAAGCTTTTAAGCATATCAAAATGCTGCAAGAGCAACAGGGTAACAAAGAGCTTTGTTTGCGGGTGGGAGTTCGCCAAGGGGGTTGTTCTGGAATGTCTTATATGATGGATTTTGAACAACCAGAGAAAATTCAAGACAGCGATGAAGTGTTTGACTATGATGGCTTTAGAATTGTCTGCGATCCCAAGAGCTTGTTGTACCTATACGGCTTAGTTTTAGACTATAACAACGCCATGATTGGTGGTGGATTTGATTTTACTAACCCTAATGCTGCTCAAACTTGCGGTTGCGGTAAATCCTTTGGCGTATAAAAGCATCAGGATAGATCTAAATTAAGAGACATATCGGAAATTAAAATATTTAAGATTTAAGTTGAATATTTGACTCAAACAGATTAGGTAAGCCTAGTCTGTTTTTTTTATCTTGAGTTCAGTAGCTACACTCAAACGAATGGCTCAATCTAGCAAGAACGGCAAAAATGCGGAGGTGATTTTACTCTGTACCTCTTACTGTAACTGTTGTTAGGATCGTTTCATATCTAGGATAGGTTGATGTAGAATAAAAAAT
>CAYXWE010000141.1:0-7795 GCA_964468145.1 uncultured Pleurocapsa sp. | reverse complement strand
GCATCTGAGACACATTGCCCTGTCCTCGTCGCTTGGCAACCCATTCCGTTCTCATATTTTTTTTCCCTTAATAAACAGCTTCCCTCCGCTGGTGCTAACCAGTCTCAGGTTCTTAGGGTATATCTCAGCCTGTATCTTCAAGCACCCCTAGCTACACGGGAATTCTAGCACTATTTAATCTGGCAGCGTATTAAGAGAAACAAAGTAATTATTTCGTTATACAAAGTATTATTTCTTCAAATTTAAATTGGGAAGTTTGGGAATGGAAGCCGATTGTTTGCGACATTTTTTAGTTATGGCATCGCAAAGATAAGCAACGCACTCTTGTTTGTCGTCTTCAACTTTACATTTTTTGCACAAGATACCGATGCTGGCTGTTTGGCAATCGTATCCTAGCTTGCTCAAGACAGTAGTAGTAACATCTCCCAAATTGTCTGTCAGATTTGCATAATCGTAACCGAGACTCTGCTGAGGCAAGATTAAACCTGCAGAAGTAAAAGCAATAGATGCGATAACAACAGAACGTATAGTCATTTCATTTATCATTAAACATTTATCGCGAGTTCAATGTTTGGTTATGAACTAGGGACAAAAATACTGCTCAATTAATATAGCAAACATTAAACATTAAACACGCGATAAATAACTAATAACTAATGACAAATGACAAATGACTAATAACTATTAAACCAACGGTATCTGAAATTATTTTTACCCATAAGTCTAATCAATATCAAAACTGTAAGGCAAACGAGCATAAACCCCATTAGGATCGCTAAATCCCTGTAGAATAGCTAATTCTTGTCTGAATTTAAGAAACTCGGCGGTAAGGGGTTCGTTTGCGAGGGAGGATTCTAAAGTCTTGACATCAAATAAACGTTGAACCAATTCCGTTTCAAAACGATTTTGCTGGGGGTATTCTTCTAGCTGCCAATCTTTACCTAATTTAGCTTCCTTGGCAGCGTAATCGATCGCGCTTTCTAAACCGCCAATGCGATCGACTAAGCCTATTTCCATTGCCTTTCTTCCAGACCAAATTCTACCGCGAGCAATTTCTTTAACCTTTTCTTGGGGAAGATTGCGATAGCGGGATACTTTTCTCAAAAATAGATTATAGGTTTTATTGACCGACTTTTGATAAATAGCCAATTCTGCTTCGGTTTTAGGACGAACGCTCGAACCGATATCTGCGAACTTACCCGTTTTGACCACATCCCAGGTAACACCATGATTGTTGGCAATTTCTTGAATATTAGACAGTAAGCCAAAGACACCAATCGAGCCTGTAATGGTATTTTCTTCAGCGAAAATTTGATTTCCTCCCGCAGCAATCCAATAACCACCAGAAGCAGCCACATTGCCCATCGAAACTACAATTGGTTTTTTCTTTTTGGTTAAAAGAATCTCCCGTAAAATTACTTCAGAAGCGGTAGCACCACCACCAGGGCTGTTAACTCGCAAGACAATCGCTTTAACATCTTCGTCTTCTCTAAGTTCGCGAAATACTTCTGCAAAGCGATCGCTGCCAATGGTTTCGATACTGCCTCTCCCCCCCACAATTGCCCCTTCTGCATAGACTACAGCTATTTTTTGTTCGGCGGTTGCTGTGGTTTCTGTCGGGCGAATAGCTCGTTCTGTGTAGGTAGCCAGATCTACTTGCCTAAAACCTTCATCACTTTTAGTGCGCGTAGTTTCGAGGTTGCCTCGAAACGTTGACCGCGCAGTAATTTCACATTCTCCCGTTAATTTTTTGAGCTTGGTGACGACATTATCGTAATAACCGACGCGATCGATCAAACCAATTTCTTTAGCCTCTTGGGGGTCAACATAACCCTGTTTGTCAACGATCACTTGTAGTTTATTCGCCTCCAAATCTCTACTGTCAGCTACGGTATTGAGGAACTTACCCCACAAATCTGTCAGGAGGGCTTTGGTTTGTTCGCGATTAGCAGGACTAAAATCAGAACGAGTATAGGGTTCGACCGCAGATTTATAATCGCCGACTCTAATTACCTGCACTCCCACGCCGTATTTTTCTAATGCACCCTTGAAAAACATCTGTTTAGAATTCAAGCCATTTAATTCCATCGTTCCCATAGGGTTAACGACGATTTCATCGGCTATGGATGATAAATAATACTCTCGTTCGCTGAGAGTCACATCATAGGCAATAATTTTTTTCCCTGTGGCGCGAAACTTCTCTAAGGCAGTTCTCAATTCCGCCATGGTAGCGTAACCATTAGGACTACCACCCCTTCTACCATCCAAAAACAAAGCAGTGATGCGATCGTCTTTAGCAGCCTTTTCGATTGATTGTAAGACTTTGCGCAGAGTAAGAATATCTTGTTTTTTCCCCGAAAAAGCCTGAGCCAAATTAGCAGCGGGTTTAGAGTCTCTCACCTGAGTCGATAAATCAAATACCAATACAGACTTATCTTTAATTGCTGGGGATTCTTCATCGCTCACCGAAGCGAACAACATGAAAATAAGTCCGCTAGTACCAAGAGTAATAAATAAGAAAAAACCCACCATGCTACCAATGGTGCTAGCAACAGTCTGTTTGAGGAATTGACGCATTGTGGTGATTTGTAGGTGTTAATAATTTAGAATATAAATCGCAGTAAAGATCTATCTATTTCTATACTTCCCGCAGACTTAGGAATCTGTATCACTATTAACGATGATAATCCGATTTAGCCATTTTACCTGCCCTATTGGTTACTATCTAGAAACGTGTCATCTAAAATTCATCTCTGTGTCATAAGAAAGTCATAGAGATATTTTAGATTAATCATGTCGGCCCTAAATAGATTTTACTCAAAGCTCCTTCAGGCTTCTTAGGGCTGACTTTACTATTAATTTTGAATACTGGATAACGATACAAATCGAGTCCGCGATCGATCGAGCTTTATATAGACTTACGGGCAAAAATAACTAATCATTCAAAAGTTATTAGTTTCTTGTCTTTTGTCCTCGATCTTAAAGTTACAACGATTAAAATTTATTTATACCCATAGTTTAATGCCAGAGATGATACTGCTAACTTCTTCAAAGCTAGTGGGGGCTGGTGCTGCCATATCAGAAGGTAAGAAGATACGCGCGCTAACTACAAATAATGCGAACAAAAAAATAATAACTACAAACAAAGGGGCTACGTACTGGCGGAAAATGTTCATCGTGAAAATTAATTAAATTAAATAATAAAAGCAAAGCTCAATTTTAATTTTAGATCGAAACTAAAGCCAGAATCACCTTGGGCGATCCTACAGATAAATGATTCCACTGTATACTACGGTTAATTGCAGTCGTGCCAGTTGGTAGTGGCTCGGAGGCAGTTAAATTTAATTGTCGTTCGATGTTCGCTACAATTTTAGTTAGATATCTTGATGTCCCTCAGATGTTATGTCAGACTCAGACTTTACTATTCCCATTTCCCAGTCCGAAGATTCTCACTCTGAAGGTAATACTGAGTATGGCTATAAAATACTTAAACCAGGAGATATTTTAAATTGCAGATTCCATATAATTAGAGAATTGGGTAACGGTGGTTTTGCCACTACCTATCTGGCGATCGACAAACAGGATAGATTTGAAACCAAATGTGCGGTCAAGCAACTACAGCCAAAGTTTAATACTTCATCAGTTTGGGCTAGTGCCAAAGAACGTCTGGCAACCGAAGCAATGGTTTTGCAATGGTTGGGAAAACACGATCGCATCCCCGAATTTATCGGTCATTTTGAAGAGCAAAAACAGTTTTATTTAGCTTTAGAATTTATTGAGGGGGAAGAACTCGAACAAGAAGTCCACCGTCAAATTCTTAATGAAGCTCAAGCAATTGAGTTTTTATTAGATGTTTTAAATACTTTAAAATCAGTCCACAAACAAGGCATTATTCACCGCGATATTAAGCCATCCAATTTGATTAGAAGAAAACAAGATGGCAAGATGATTTTGATTGATTTTGGTGCAGTCAAAGAAATCGGCACAATGGCTTTTGACACCAGCAAGCAACAGGTGAAAACCCAAATTATTGGTACTCCTGGGTATATGCCTCCCGAGCAAAATAGTGGCAACCCCGTGTATAGCAGCGATATTTATGCTTTAGGCAGAACGGTTATTTTTGCAATGACCAACAAATCTCCTAGCGAATGGGACGAGTCCGAACCAGAAGGCATCAAAGCTTGGAATAAAAAAATTGCGATTAGCGAAGCTTTTTTAAAAATAATTAACCGCATGACAGCGACCAATACTGCGGAACGTTATAGCAGTGCGGGGCAGGTTTTGCAGGATCTAGAACCCCTCAACGCAATCGGGGAAACAATCGCCGAGCGCTATCAAATAGTTAAATATTTGGGCGGAAATAAAGAAATATGTTCTTATGTAGCAATTAATTCCACAGAAAAAAATAAATCTCGATATTATTTAGAAATAATCCATCCCCGACATTTGGACGGGACATCTTTATCTCAGATTACTAATGAGATCGTGTTGGGTTTGAACAAAATCTCGACCATCAACAATGGCAAACAATGTGCCAAGGCAATTGAATATTTTGCCGATAATTCGCGAATATATATCGTTCAAGAATATATTGAAGGCAAAAGTCTGGCTCAAATTATCGAAGATCGCTTTATTCTCTCTGAGACAGAAGTTATCGGTATTTTGATAAATACGGCGATCGCTCTTGCTCCAATTCACAAACAGGGCTTAATTCACGGTAATCTTCGACCATCGAGTATCGTTAAGCGCCTTGGCGATCGCACCAGTGACGGTTCTCGCCCTGGCAAACCCCGTAAAGACGAAGAACTATCTAGCGCGATCGCTTTGGTTGATTTCGGTCTGATTCGATCCGCAATTAACTTACTCCCCGATAGCAAAGTGGGCTATATCCCTCCCGAACAAGTTGCAGGCAGAGCTACTCACCTCAGCGATATCTATGCTTTGGGCATGACTGCAATTCATATTTTGACTGGAACTCCCCCCCACAAGCTCGAAAAAAATGCTCGCACGGGGGAAATACTTTGGCATCGTAAAGCCAGAATTAGCCCTAGTTTTGCCAAAATTATTGATAAAACGATCTGTCTCGATCGACATCAGCGTTATCAATCAGTGGCAAAGCTGATCAAAGACCTCAAAAAAATCAAAAATCAATCTAGATTTGGAGGTGTTTATAAGTATCTCTTGATTGCCCCGCTTTTGGTATTTGGTATTGCTCTCGGTCTAACTCAGTGGGCGCAACGAGTGGCTATTTTGGAGTTTTATAAAGGAGATATCAAGTTAGAAGCCAAACAGTATCAACAGGCAGTTGAGTATTATAGTAACGGCTTACAAAAGCTGCCCAATACCAAAGGACAAGTGAGAAACTTTGAACAGGCTTGGCTGAAAAAAGCCAAAGCTGAAAGACAGCTTAATCGCTATGAAGATGCTCTCGATACCTGTACTACTGCCCTCAATTATTATCAAAGTCCCCAGCTATGGAACTGCAAAGCTCTAACTCTATACAGTCTTGAGCGATACGACGAGTCGGTTGCAGCTTACGAGCGAGCGATCGAAATTGCCCCCGACAATATCTGGTTGTGGAACAATCGAGGAGAAACTTATACTCGCCTCAATCAGTTCGATCGAGCTATTTTTGATTTTGAAAAAGCGATCGAACTCTCCCCCGATCGAAGCTTTGTTCCTTGGAATAATGTCGGCAAACTATACTACCAGCAAAAAGAGTATGCCCAAGCGATCGATGCTTACAATCGCGCATTGAGCGTCAAATCAGATTATTTACCTGCTTTGATTGGACTGGGTAATGCTCAAAAAGCCAGTCAACTCTATGATGCTGCTGCCCAATCTTACGATCGCGCTATAGCCATCAACCCCGACTATTACGAGGCTTGGTACGGCAAAGGTTCGGTGGCCGAATATTTAAAACAGTACTCTGATGCTAGAAAGTTTTATCAAAAGGCATCTCAACTAAAGCCTGAATGGGACGCAGCAGCTAACGCCCTAAAAAGAGTTGAGGGTAAGTTAGGAATGTAACTGCTTTCTTTATCCCTTATCCCTTATCCCTTATCCCTCACCCCTCATCATTTATTTAACAGCATTCTCCAGGAGAACAACAGTCTTCGCTGTTAGTATCGGTGAAGTTATATTCCGAACCTTTGGTTTCCCTAGCATGGCGAATTGCTTTGGTTTTGCAGTTAAACTCTTGGGCATCAGAAATAGCAATATTTTCATAAGGCTCAATACCAATAACATCCCTAGAGTATGGACTGCAGCAGCTAGTCATAATTTGGTAGGTTTTATCGCAAACTGCCATTCTTTCTCCACGACAAAAGACATGACCATCGTCGTCTACTACTTGCTTCCAAGGGCCTTTATAAACTATAGACTGCATTCTTTCTAAACAAACGCCCTCTTTGCCTTTGTATGCCCGTACAGTCATAGAACGAAATTCTACTCCATCAATAACTTGCCAGGGAGTTGATTCCCGCTTGAGGATTTCTACACCATAAAAACCCGCATCTTCAAACATTTTGAGAAAATTATCTTCTCTAAACGCTCCTGCAATACAGCCACTCCACAAGTCAGGATCGTTGAGAATTGTGGGGGTAGGATCTTCATCGCAGACAATATCAGAAATGACTGCCCTACCACCCCGTTTGAGGACGCGGAAAATTTCAGCAAATAGCTGCTGCTTGTCTTCGGGGCGCACTAAATTGAGGACGCAGTTAGAAATCACTACATCGACGCTATCATCGGCAACTAAAGGCTCTTGTTTTCTCAGGCGATCGCATTGAGCCTCATAGTCGCCAATTTTATCGACAGAAGTTACGGGATTATCTTGCAACCAGGTTTGTAATTTATCTAGAGGTAATTTTAAATCTTGAATTTTGCCTTTTATAAATTCGGTATTGGCATAGCCTAGCTTTTCTGCCATTTCTCCTTGATATTTACGGGCAAGATCGAGCATTTCATCATTAAAGTCTACACCGATGATTTTGCCCGATTCTCCTACTTTTTGCGCCAAAATATAGCAATTTTTTCCCGCACCAGAACCTAAATCTACTACTACTTCTCCTTGGTTGACATAACGAGTCGGATCGCCACAACCATAGTCTTTGGCTACAATTTCTTCAGGAATGATTTGTAGATAATTCCCTTCGTATTCTGTAGGACAACATAGTGTAGGTTGTTGCGCTCTAGCACCTTCTTGATATCTTTCTAATACCGCTGACTCGATATCGTAATCTACAGCAGTCGATGGGTTTAGCTGTTGGTTAGTTGCAGTCTCGCTCACAGACAATCAATCCTTTTACTTAATTTTTGCTTGTATACGGGTCAATATTGAGAGTATAAGCTTAATACCTATTGCTAGCTCTATATTCTCAGATAATTTAATTTTTTCCTTGTTGCTTATTGAAATATATAGAGATGAGTAATTCCTGAGAAAAACCTCTAGTTAAATTAAAATATACCTAAGTCTTTGAAGATAGAAATTCTAACTATTATCAACTTCTCTTAGCAACTTTGGTTGTCCTTCAAAAAGATACTTATCAAAATATTCTGTTGCTTGCTGCCCCGATCGCAGAGTAAAATTACCATTAATATTGGATACTTGATAGATTTTTAATGAAGAGTCGCGATCGAGTAGTGTTCCGTCAAGATCGAAAATGACCGCTTGAATCATATTGTTTTTTCCATCATCAAATCCCCATCATCTCTTTCACCAGTGTAAGAAAATCCTGATTTTAGCTTCACGGGGAAGAAGCCCCGCGTTCTACCCGATAGGGTGAATGTCGGG
>CAYXWE010000140.1:0-7795 GCA_964468145.1 uncultured Pleurocapsa sp. | reverse complement strand
ATTCTATTTTTAAGATACGTATTAGTATGTTTATACTAAAAAATCTCGGACAGTACTTGAGTTTTAAATCAATTTTCTGGTTAATGTTAGTAGAAATACTTACGGGATTGCAGGCACTAAATGCCCAAGAAATAGGTCGAGTTCGGGCGGAGGAAAATAAGCTATATTTTGCACGAGACTCGGAAATTTTGAGCAGATCTCTGCCTAAATTTCAATTTAGCTCTACCAATGGTCTATTGTCCCAGACTGAAATTGGTACAGTTACTGACCGAGATCGAGAGCATATAATCTTGGCTCAACAAGGGGGCGATGTTCCAGAGCAAATCGTGGTGAAAGACTTTAATGTAGTTGGCAGCAGTGTATTCAGCCAACAGGAGTTAAGTAAGGCGATCTCATCCTATCGCGATCGCCCTTTAACCTTGCCAGAACTATTTCAGGCTAGAAGCATTATCACCAAACTGTATACCGACAAAGGGTACGTCAACTCAGGAGCTTATATTCCTCCCCAAGAATTAAATAATGGAACGGTTAAAATAGCAGTTTTAGAAGGACAATTAGAAGGAATCAATATTTCAGGAACCGAACGCCTCAATTCTAAATATATTTCGGATCGAATCGAGAATGCTGCGGGTAAACCAGTCAATGTAGAGTCATTACTGGCAGCACTGCAGCTTTTACGCCTCGATCCTTTGATCGATAACGTCTCAGCAGAACTATCAGCGGGAATAGAGCCAGGAACTAGTTTGCTCGATATTCAGGTAGAAGAGGCGGATGTGCTAAATCTATCTACTAGCTTCAACAACCAAAAATCTCCCAGCATAGGTTCAAATCAGCGAGCCGTAGGTTTCAATCACGGTAACTTGTTGGGTTTGGGAGATCGGTTCGATTTCAATTTTAGTAACACGGAGGGTAGCAATAGCATAGATATATCCTATGGATTGCCCTTTAATTCTAAAAATGGCACAATCAAAGCCAGTTATGGCACAAGCAACAATAATGTGGTCGAAGACACTTTTAACGATCTCGATATCCAGTCAGAATCCCGTTATTTCGAGTTTAATTTGCGTCAGCCTGTAGTGTTGAAACCCAACCAAGAATTAGCACTAGGGGCTAGCTTTTCTCGTAGCGAAAGCGCAACATCTTTGTTAAACGGTGAATTTCCTTTATCTCGGGGTGCAGAACCAGATGGAGAAACCAAAATTACTGCTATTCGACTCTTTCAAGAATATGTGAACCGAGACGATAAGAAAGTTTTAGCTTTTCGCTCCCAGTTTAGTATTGGAATTGATGCTTTCGCTCCTACTATCAATGATGATGCGCCCGATAGTACATTTTTCACCTGGCGGGGTCAAAGTCAGTGGGTAAGAAGAATTGACGAAGATTTTCTATTCTTGCTGCGGGGCGATATTCAGCTATCAGGAGGTAGTTTAGTACCTTTAGAACAATTTCGGGTAGGTGGTGCTAATAGTGCTAGAGGATATCGCCAGGATTTTAGCTTAGGGGATAGTGGAGTGTTTACTTCTGCAGAACTGCGGATACCCATACTTAGGTTTCGCCAGATCGATGGCTTGGTGCAGATTGCTCCCTTTTTTGATATCGGTACGCTGTGGAATAGCGACGATCTTGAAATTGCCAACGCTACTTTGCCCTCAATTGGCTTGGGCCTGAACTTTTCTCTAGGAACTCGCTTCAATGCTCGTTTAGACTACGGAATACCCCTCATCGATATTGAAACGAAAGGGGATTCTCTACAAGAAAATGGAGTTCACTTTACCCTCGACTATAGCTTCTTTTAATCGATAATTATTTTACTTAACTAGACAATCGGGATTAGTTTGGGGAGAATTGTTAGTAATGGTATCAGAAGCCAGAGGAGAAATAACTACTAAATGAACGATCCCCGATCCTAAATCTCATCTTTTAGGGCTGCCACCAAGCGATCGCATTCTTCAGTTAAGGTTAAATAATGGGTGCAGGCGCGAATACAGTCAGGATCGGCAATAGTTCGCAGCAAAAAGCCTTTCCTTTCTAAACTAGCAACTAGCCGTTGATGTTCGACTCCTGTCACGGTAAAAGAAACTAATCCTGCTTCGGGGGGAGTATCTTTGAGGCAGTTAATTTGGGGAATGGTTTGTAGTTGTTGCCAAAGATAGTTACTAGTTTGGCATATTTTTTGGTATCTTAGCTGAGAGTTACCCCAAGCCTGATGTAGCGCGATCGCACTTCTTAAGCCTTCATATTCGGGATAAGCTGAAGTTGCCACCTCGTATTTTGTCCCGTCTGGTTGCCAGCCTGTAGGCTTACCTCGATCGTTCTTTACTATTCCTCGCCAGCCAATAAAGGTGGGGTGTAATTCCTCAAAAGCATCTTGGCTGACGTATAGCCCTCCTACCCCTGCAGGGCCACAGAGCCATTTATGTCCTGTAAAGGCATAGTAGTCTACTTCTAGGTCTGGCAAATTAAGATCTAACGAGCCTACTGATTGGGCTGCATCTACCATGACTCTAATTTTGTACCGAGCAGGATAGTTATGACAAGCTTGAGCGATCGCTTTTAGAGGTAAAACTTGTCCTGTATTCCACAATAAATGGCTCAAAACTACTAACCGAGTATTCTCGGTTAAATTACTCCGAATTACTTCTACAGGATCTCCATCATTTAAGGTATCCATAATCGAACATATTGCTACTTCTACTCCAAAACGACGAGCAATTTCGCCGACAGTAGCAATAATACCTGGGTGTTCGCAGTCGCTCATTAAAATACGATCGCCCTTTTGCCACTCGATGCCCCACATAGCGATATTGCATCCTGCAGTAACGTTTTCAGTAATAGTAATAGTTTCGACAGGGCTATTAAGTTCTGCGGCGATCGCTCTACGCAGTAAATGACCTTTCTCCGTTAACCAAGTATTGATACGACCAGAAAACGGCCCCGCTTCTTGAATATATTTGTGGGCATCGATAATAGCGGAGAGGGCAACATCTGGCATTGTACCTTGACCGCCAAAGTTGAAATAGGTTTTGTTAGTTAACCCTGGGAATTGTTGGCGATGCTCTTGGAGATCGATTGACGATAAACTATCATTCATAGGTAATACCCTGCTTTGTAGCGAAACCTTTGTTAGTATATCGATTCTCCGACCATCTATTATTAAATTACAAACGCTGTAACCGTCGCACATTTTTAGAAGCTTATGGCGACGAATCACAAAAAGATCCCGAAAAAGACTTTTTGGTAAAACTAAAGCGCGAAAATCGGACTCACATTCAAAATATTATTCAAAATAGATGGATTGACCCCCCGCAAGAGCGTCCATTCAGCTATCAAAAACCCGAAGCGTCTCGCCGAGACTGGGAGCTAAATACAGAGCAAACCATAGCCTTGATGGAACGAGGGGCAGAGTATATTTTTCAGGGTATGTTAAGCACTACCTTTGCTTCATGGGATGAAATATTAAAAGACAATATTTTATTCGATCGCCAACTAGCCCAATGCTCAGATTTTTTAGATAAAGTAATTTTCAATGCAGCACCAACGATCTTAGTAAAACAACCAGGAAGATCGAGATTTGGCGACTGGGAATATATTCCTATTAATATTAAATTGGGTCGTCGGGCTAAACCCGAATATAAATTAATTGCTGCTTTTCATGCCCAGCTTTTAGGAATTATTCAACAGCAGATTCCTGCGCGATCGCAACTAATTTTAAAAGAGCATAATGATTATTTTATTAACCTCGATATCTGGCTGACTAAAATGCAGGATGTGGTTGCCGAATGTTTGGCAATGTTAGCCCACAAACAAGAACCAGAGGTCTTTATTTCTCGCCAGCGATGCAATCTTTGTAGTTGGTATGGTCATTGTTATCAAATAGCCAAATCTGAAAATCATTTATCTCTCATTCCTGGGGTAACTCCCAGACGTTATGAGTTTATGCAAGATATTGGTGTAGATAGTTTTGAATCTTTAATCGAAGTACCCGAAACCACTCTCGCCGAAGCAGTTACCGATGATATTGCCCGTTCCCTCAAACAACAGGCAATCTCCATTAAAAGCGATCGCCCTGTAGTCCGCCACAATTTTGATTTGGCGAATACTCAACCTATTCCTACAGGAGAAATCGAACTCTATTTTGATATTGAAGCCGAACCCGAACGACAGATTGATTATCTACTAGGAGTATTACTGGTAAATCGTTCGACTAATACCGAAAAGTTCTATGCTTTTATTGCCGAAAAACCCGAAGATGAGGGCAAAATTTGGCAGCAATTTGTTGATTTCATCTTTCTCTATCCCGATGCCCCAATTTTTCATTATTCTGAATACGAACTCGATACAATTAAGCGTTTGGGTAGACTATACAACACGCCCCAGTTCGTTACCAAAGAAATAGTTTCCCGTTTAGTAGATCTTCATCAATGGGTAATGGAATCGACGGTTTTTCCTGTAGAAAGCTATTCCCTCAAAGCCTTAGCAAACTGGATCGGTTTTTATTGGCGAGAAACCTCTGGTAGTGGCGATCAGTCTGTCTGTTGGTATGACAAATGGCTGAACAATGGCGATCGCGCTTTATTAAATATGATTCTCAGCTACAACGAAGATGATTGTCGCGCCACCCGCTATTTAAAAGATTGGTTACTAGATTTTTTAGAATATCAAAGAAATGAGTTAATTATTCGTTACTAATACTTAACGTGAGTTCGGTTCAAGAAAAAGATCGGATGTTCGATCTTTTTACCTCTCCAAAACAAAATGCAATCTTGCCAAATATCGAAAGCTAAAGTTGTATTAAGAAAATTTACAATATCTGTAATTAACTCAGAAATAAAAGATAGACGCGGGGATCGCACGGTAAATTAAAAGAGTGAATGATAAACCAAGGTTATAGAACAAATAAGCTAAGTTTATCTTTGTGCTTTGACAGTTAAAAGAAAGTTAACTCGTCGAACAAATCAAAAAGATCGCGCTTTCAATAAAAAGCCAACTATTAGTTCATCTTAAAACAAAGATCCCTATGTTTCCTATATTGTTATTCGTAACCGCTCTAGCCAGTATCGTTATTTATCTCCGCACTGCTAACGATATTTTTGCTTTGCTGGGTGCGGGTATGGCAGTTATTTGTCTAATTTGGGGTTTGGTAATTGCTCATTGGTCAATTCATATTTTAGCTTTAGCAGCATTATTTTTCTTTATAAAACCCGTATCGGTAGCTACTGTTAATTCTCGTTACAAATAACGTTTCATCGAACATTTATCATTGAACATTAAACAGTGTTGAATGATATGACAAATGCTTATAGTTGGATGGATAAATCCTTAGATACGATCCATCGTGCAAATTGGTATCGTTCGGTAAAAGCGATCGCGGGCTTACCCAATGCAGTAGTAGAACTGTCGGGTAAGCCCGTAGTTAATTTTGCTAGTAACGATTATTTGGGGTTGGCAGGAGATGAGCGATTAATTACCGCTGCTGTTGATGCTGTTCGAGCTTACGGTACGGGTAGTACGGGTTCGCGGTTACTCAGCGGACACAAAGAATTACATCAAGAATTAGAAAATGCGATCGCCTCTTTAAAACAAACGGAATCCGCTTTAGTATTTAGTTCGGGTTATTTAGCCAATTTGGGTACGGTATCCGCTTTGGTTAGCAAACGGGATTTAATCTTAGGAGATCTCTACAATCACTCTAGTCTCAAAAAAGGGGCAAGACTCAGCGGTGCGACAGCCATTGATTATCTACATAATGATGTTGAGGATCTGCGCCAGAAATTAATTCAGCATCGCTGTTTATACCGCCGTTGTCTAATTACCAGCGATACCGTTTTTAGTATGGATGGAGATTTGTGTCCTTTGCCCGAATTAATCGCGATCGCCGAAGAATTTGACTGTATGCTCTTGGTAGACGAAGCCCACGCTACGGGAGTGCTGGGCAAGACTGGGGCGGGGTGCGTCGAACACTTCCATTGTACGGGGAAAAAGTTAATTCAAATTGGCACTCTCAGCAAAGCTTTGGGTAGTTTGGGGGGCTATGTAGCGGGCAGCCAAACTTTAATCGATTATTTACGCAACCGCGCAGCAACCTGGATTTATACTACGGGCTTGTCTCCTGCTGATACCGCAGCAGCAAGTAGAGCGATCGCTATTATTAAAGCAGACTCTAGTAGAAAAGAGCGACTTTGGCAAAATATAGACTATCTCAAACAAAAATTGTCAGGGTTGGATTTGCTTGCTTCAAACTCACCAATCCTCTGCATCAATTTAGATACCCCCAAATCCGCCTTGAACCTAGCACAGCAGCTTCTCGAAGCGGGGATTTTTGCTCCTGCAATTCGTCCTCCCACCGTTCCTACTAGCCGTATTCGTCTATCTTTAATGGCAACTCACCAGCGATCGCATTTAGATTTAGTCGCAGAAAATTTGCACCGAACAATTAATAATTAATGTAATACAGTCGATAGCTCTTATTTTTTCGCCTTCATAATCATTTCAAATGAAGCAGGTGGTGCGAGAGTCAAACCCCGACGCACGGGGAACATGGGACGCTTATCGGTCAGTTCTAATTCAAAACGAGACAAGATAGTTGCCCCGACTAGCTTCATTTCTAATAATGCTAGTGCAGAGCCAATGCAGCGACGATTACCGCCACCAAAAGGCATATATTCATAACTAGAGTATTTTTTGGCTAAAAATCGTTCGGGAATAAATCGATCGGGATTGGGATATAGATTTTCTTGATGGTGTAAATTGTAAATCGAAATCATAAACCAGGTATCGGGGTCAAATTCATGACCAAGAATAGACATCGGCTGAGTCAAAACTCGGGCAAAAGCTCCCGCAGCGATGGGATAAATGCGGAGAGTTTCTGAAATAGTTGCATTGAGATAGGGTAAATCGGCGATCGCTCGATAATCTGAATTGTTTTCTAGAGAATCTAGTTCTTGGCGTACTTGACGATAAACTTCTGGTAGATAATGAATCCAGTAAAACAACCAAGCCAAAGCGGTAGCAGTAGTTTCGTGTCCTGCAAACAACAGTGTAATTAGCTCGTCGTGAAGTTCTTCATCGCTCATTCCCTCTCCTGTTTCATCTTTTGCCATCAGCAACAAACTAAGGATATCTCGATACTCTGTTGGATTAATGGCGATCGCTTTTCGTCGTTCTTTTATTTCGGTGAAGATTAAAGCTCTAATTTCTTGTTTGATACGTAAAAACTTGCCCCAAGGACTATATTTGCCCAAATCTTTTTGCAGCCAAGGAAAAAAGATAAAACTCGTGCTTAAAGGATTGTTAAAAGTGTCCAATAGAGTGGTCAACGATTCTCGCAAGCGATCGTACCGCGCCCCCGAATCTATACCAAATACCACCCCCAAGATAACTCGCATGGTAATTTCCTGAGTTAGATGGCGGACTTTAAAGGGTTTATTGAGTTCGATGCGATCGCATACTCCATCGGTTATCGAACCTATTTGCTGGCTGCATTTGTGTAATGATTCGCCGTGAAACGGTGGCATCAACAACTTTCGACGACGCTTATGGGTTTTACCATCCAATAGCAATAAAGAATTGTCCCCTACCAGAAAACTCAACATTTTGTTTCCGCGACCAACATCAAATTTATCGGGAGAAGCGGTAAAAATCTCCTCAATTGCTCGAGGATTGCAAGTCATAATTGTTGGGGGAGACTTTTTAAAAATTATTCGATAAAAGTCGCCGTATCGTTTTCTGCGTCGATCCATAAATTCCAATGGACGCACAATAGCACTGAACTGACGCAGCGTTCTAATTAAACCTG
>CAYXWE010000139.1:0-7822 GCA_964468145.1 uncultured Pleurocapsa sp. | reverse complement strand
CCCTGTCCCTCCCAAGGTGACGTTTTGGTAAATCAAACAATAATCTCCTAAGATCGCAGTTTCGCCAATGACGACTCCCATACCGTGGTCGATGAATACTCCTTTACCGATGGTTGCGCCAGGATGAATTTCTATTCCTGTCAGAAACCTACCCAGGTGAGATATAAAACGGGGCATTAAGGGAAGATGCTTGTGCCACAGCCAGCTAGCCACTCGATGCAATACCAAAGCATGAACGCCAGGATAGCAAATTAATATTTCTAACCAATTATTAGCTGCAGGGTCGCGATCGAAGATTATCTTCAAATCTGTCCAAATTGTCGATAGCCAATTAATGTTTGCTAGCAATCTATTGTGCTGGGGGCAACTTCTCTTTGCTTTTTGATTAATAGTTAGTGGCTGTTGCATGACTTGTCTGTGGTTATTTGTCCTGTATTATTTGTCCTTCGTCTTCTGTTATTAGCTGTTTGTATTAATGACTAATGCGATATGCAAAGCGGTATCCTTGATGGACTAATGACTAATAACCAATGACTAAACTTTATATATTGCTTATAGCAGTGACCCTATTTTTGTTTTCGAGGTGATAACCGAGTTAGATTGATTAGATTTATTGTCTTGCACTCATAAATCTCAAACTTATACTCGGCAATGCGTAGGAGAATTAAATCTTTTTTTAAGGGGGGTGGCTACTAGTTTTTTTTTCTTAGGCTCTGAGTATTCTTCGATCGCGTTATTAGTATTTAGTACTCAGCTATTTATTGGCTCAAAGCTATTGTAGGCAATCGGTCTGCCAAAATATTTGGTAGTGTTGCACTCCCGTGTTGGTAATCGGATTTAGTATTAAAGGGCGAACAATTGAATTGTTCGCCCTTACCAAAATATAATCTATTGCAGACTCGATCTAGATTGCAACTGTTTCTTTGGCTATAACGCCATCGGGATCGCCTGTCTCTTGCTTTAGATCGCCTTGATATGCAGAGATATAAAGTTCTTGCAAATCTTTAATTAAAGGATAGCGAGGGTTTGAACCAGTACACTGATCGTCGAAAGCTTGTTCGGCTAGAGTTTCTACCCGATTGTAAAACTCAGCATCTTTACCTGGCATAGCTTCTTTGATGCTCAAAGGAATATCAACTTCTGCCTTGAGATATTCGATCGCTTTAATTAATTTATCTACTTTTTCTTCGGGAGTATCGCCACCCAGTTTTAAGTAATCGGCGATTTCCCCGTAACGTTCCTTGGCATGGGGATATTCGTATTGAGAAAAGATAGTTTGTTTGAATGGTGCGTCGGTGGAGTTATAGCGCATGACGTGGGTAATCATTAGGGCATTGGCTAAACCGTGGGGAATGTGAAAAGTTGCCCCTAGTTGGTGCGCCATAGAGTGACAGATACCTAAGAAAGAATTGGCAAACGCCATCCCTGCAATGGTGGCAGCATAGTGGACTTTTTCTCTGGCGGTGGGATCTTTTGCCCCTAGTTTATAGGAACGGGGTAAATATTCCATCAGTAGGGCGATCGCCTGTAATGCTAAACCGTCAGTATATTCTGTTGCCAATACCGAAGCATAGGCTTCTAAGGCATGGGTTAAAGCATCGATGCCCCCAAAAGCAGTCAGAGACTTGGGCATATTTAATACTAGTTCGGGATCGACTATTGCCATACTGGGAGTGAGGGCATAGTCTGCCAGAGGATATTTAATGCCCGCGCGATCGTCGGTAACTACCGCAAAGGGGGTAACTTCCGAACCCGTACCCGAAGTGGTAGGAATAGCTACCATTTCTGCTTTTTTACCCAAAGGCGGTAATTCGTATACTCGCTTGCGAATATCCATAAAGCGAGTGGCGATACCTTCAAATTCTATTTCGGGATGTTCGTACATCAACCAAATTATCTTCGCTGCATCCATCGGCGAACCCCCACCAAAGGCAATAATTACATCGGGTTTAAAAGTATTTACCCTAGCCAATCCCATTTCGATGGTAGAAAGATCCGGGTCTGGTTTAACATCATAAAAGAGTTGATATTCGATATTAATCTCTTCTAAAGCCTCGGTAACTTCTTTGAGCATTCCCAAGTCATACAAGGGTTTATCTGTGACAATAAATGCCCGTTTTTTGCCCTCCAAATCTCTCAAGGCGACGGGCAAACAACCATATTTAAAATATACTTTGGGAGGTACGCGAAACCAGAGCATATTTTGGCGACGTTCGGATACAGTTTTAATATTAAGTAGATGATGAACGCTAACGTTTTCACTAACGGAGTTACCGCCCCACGTACCGCAACCTAATGTTAAAGAAGGATCTAACTTAAAGTTATAGAGATCGCCGATCGCACCTTGGGAAGAAGGAGTATTGATCAATACCCTACCCGTAGAGACATGAGTATCAAAATAATCAATGCGATCGCTATTATTCGGGGCAGTATAGAGTACGGAAGTATGTCCCCGCCCGCCGAGTAAAATTAATTCTTCAGCCTTGGCAGTGGCTGCTTTAAAGTCTGCCACGCGATAAAGTGCCAGTACTGGCGATAACTTTTCAATAGAAAATGGTTCGCCTGCCCCTACCTCTTCAATTTCTCCAATCAAAACTTTACTACCTTCAGTCACTTCCATTCCTGCCAATGCACCAATTTGCACTACAGATTGACCGACTATAGCAGGATTGATATGTCCGTCTTTGACTAATATCTGGCTTACTTTGTCCCGTTCTTCAGAATTTAAAAAATATGCACCCCGCAAGGCAAATTCTTCCCTGACGCGATCGTATATTTCATCAACAACAATTACCGACTGTTCGGAGGCGCAAATCATGCCATTGTCAAAAGTTTTACTCAATAAAATCGAGCTTACCGCCAATTTTATATCTGCAGTTTCATCGATCGCAGCAGGAGTATTCCCCGCACCAACTCCTAAAGATGGTTTGCCCGAAGAATAGGCTGCTTTGACCATTCCAGGCCCCCCCGTAGCTAGAATTAAGTTAACGTTTGGGTGCTGCATCAAAGCTTGGGAAAGTTCCACCGATGGCCGATCGATCCAACCGATGAGATGTTCGGGCGCACCTGCAGCCACTGCAGCATCGAGGACTATTTTCGCTGCTGCGATCGTACATTCTTTGGCTCTGGGGTGGGGAGAAAAGATAATTGCATTGCGAGTTTTCAGGGCAATTAAAGCTTTAAATATAGCTGTAGAAGTAGGATTAGTTGTGGGTACAATTCCCGCCAAGATTCCCACGGGTTCGGCTATCTTTTGAATCCCAAAATGAGAGTCAGATTCGATAACGCCACAGGTGGGTTCGTGTTTGTATTTGTTATAAATAAACTCTGAAGCAAAGTGGTTTTTAATTACCTTATCTTCTACCACTCCCATCCCCGTTTCATTCACTGCTAATTTTGCTAAACTAATCCGTTGTTCGTTAGCAGCCAAAGCAGCTTTTTTGAAAATATTATCTACCTGCTTTTGATTAAAATTAGCATACTGACTTTGGGCAGTTTTTACTTTTTTAATCAGGGTATTAAGGTCTTGGATGTTATTAACTTTCATGTCTTAAGGTTAGTAGTTATTGGTCGTTGGTTGTTGGTCATTAGTTGTTGGTTATTGGTTGTTAGTCATTAGTTGTTGGTTGTTGGTTGTTGGTTATTGGTCGTCGGATATTAGACAACAAAAGACAAAAGACAAAAGACAAAAAACAAAAGACAAACAACAAAATCAATCAACTTTAATGCCATATTCCTGAAAAATATCTTTGGCTGTTTTAACTAATTCTGGCGGAGCAGAGGGAGTATTCTTTAGTTTATAATCGTATCCAAGCTGTTCCCATTTATATTCTCCCATTTTATGAAAGGGTATAATTTCTACTCGCTCGATGTTGTTTAATTGGGAAATAAACTTAGCTAAACCCTTAATATTTTTCGAGGCATCGGTTAGATTGGGAACTAAGACAAATCTAATCCAAGCTGGTCGTTCTATCTCGTCTAAATACCGAGCAAATTCTAAGGTTGGTTCTAAAGAAACTTGAGTAACTTGTCGATATGTTTGCTTGTCAAAAGATTTAATATCTAATAGTACTAAATCAACGTACTGCAACACTGGTTTGGCTATGGCTAAATTAACATAACCTGAAGTATCTAAGGCAGTATGTATTGATAACTCTTGGCAACGGCGAAAAATCTCAGTAATAAATTCTGGCTGCATTAAAGGTTCGCCTCCAGTTACGGTTACTCCACCTCCAGAAGAATTCATGTACGATTTATATTTTTGGATGTCTGCAATTAATTCATCAACAGTGACTTCTTTACCATCTTCGGGATGACGGCAATCGGGATTATGGCAGTAAAGACATCTTAGGGGACAACCTTGGGTAAAAATTACATAACGAATACCAGGGCCATCAACCGTACCGCAGGTTTCAATGGAATGGATTCTGCCTTTTTTGGTTGTTAATGTATTTGTCATCGGTTGTTGGTTGTTAGTTGTTAGTTGTTAGTCATTAGTCATTAGTCATTGGTTGTCAAGACAAAAGACGAAGGATAAAAAACAAAGGACAAAAAACTAATCTTGTTGATGCACGAGTAATACCGCACAGGGTACATGGTGAGAGACGTAGTTGCTAACGCTACCTATAATTAATTCGTTCAAGCCTTTTCTGCCATGGCTACCAATTACAATTAGATCCGCTTGCCACTCTTTTGCCGATTCGCAAATTTGCTGTGCTGGTTGACCAATTTCTTGAATTAGATCGGTTGTAATTCCTGCATCTTCAGCTTCATTTACTAATGATTGCAAATAGTCTAGTCGATTAGCTACTAGTGCCTGCCATTCTGCTTCAGCAACTTCGTTGGTGCCATCGCTACGGTAGCCACTACCAATTAAAGACACAGTGTTTTGATATCTTGCTTCTAGAGGAGAAACAACATTGACTAACATAAGTTCTGCATCAAAGGCTTTAGCTAGGGATAGGCTTTGTTGAAATGCTTTTCGACTAAGTTGGCTTTCGTCCAATGCTGCAATAATTTTGCTGTACATAATTATTTTGTTGAAATAAGGACAAGGAAAAGGTAATATTCGTTTATTCGTGCCAGCTATCTATTTAATGGTTTTGGGTCAAATACTCCGTTGGAGAATGGGGACTAGTTAAATTATGTTTGGCGTGGGGTTGTTGACCAAATAAAAAGAGCGCGGGTTGGTGATTAATCAAGAGATGATGTAGTTCATTTTAGGATTCGGCAAAATGAATCTTTAGCCAATCTACCTTGCGCCATCAGCCTAATGTTTCATAGAGATGAAGCACGGATATATAAGCAAAATAAGGTACTCTGGCGACGGTTTCTAAGACATAGAAACGGGCATAAGAGCGATCGCGATACAGTACATTGATTATAAATACGAGTAAATTAACTAATAGTCTAATCATCTATTTTTCCTCGTATTTTTTAGGTAACTAACTTTAATAACAAAATTTTCTGCTGTACCTAATGTGACTATTATAAAAACTCTTTTTAAAATAATTGTCTTTTCTTAATATTTTCTTGATAAATTATATTTCCCAACACGTTACTTAATTATCAAGATTATCAATAATTATTAATCCCTAACCTATTTTTAATCTAAAAAATTAAAATGTAAATTCAAGTCTCGAAATAGTCATATTTTTATGACATAGTTATTTGTCTATAGATACAAATTAGTTGGGCAAAAATAAGATGAGTAAAACTAAAATCGATCCTTATCTCCAGTTATTAGAAATTCCCCCAGGATATCTTAATATCATGGGGTACGTTGATGAATCACAAGTTAATGGTCCTGGTAGTAGAGCAGTTGTCTGGTTACAAGGCTGTCAAAGAGAATGCGAACAATGCTTCAATCCTGATTCTTGGTCATTTGAAATTAATGAGTTAATTTCTATCGATCTCTTAGTAGAAAAAATATTAAGTAATTCCAACAATACTGGAGTTACCTTTTCTGGGGGAGAGCCTTTTTGGCAAGCACCAGCCTTAACAGAAGTTACGAAAAAAGTTAAGGCAGCAGGATTAAATGTCATGTCATTTACTGGCTTTACTTTAGAAAGATTGCAAGCAGATTATGCTCCTGCTCACAGTAAAAAATTAATTGACGAACTCGATATTTTAATTGACGGTGCATTCGTGCCAACTTTAGCAGTCAACGATCCTCATTCTTTAGTTTCTTCTAGTAACCAAACAGTCCATGTTTTCAATCCCGAATTAAAAGATAAACTAGACTGGGCGAGCGACCAAATAGAAATACACATCCAAAAAGATGGTAGTCGGATTATTACTGGGTTTCGGGGATCGTTGTAATAATCATTTAATACGCCGTGTGCAACTCCAAAATTAATCAGAAATAAGTTGTTGAAAACATAGTGGGTTTTTCGTCGTCTGTCTTTTGTTGTTGGTAGTCAACAATCAACGCCCCAATAACCAATAACTAACCAACCTCTTGATAAATTTGTTGTTCTCGATCGATAAAGATTTCCGCTAAGGCTTGGTATGCTTTAGTCCAAGCAGTCATAACCTCTGGCGTAGCTGCGTCACCCAAAACATCTTGAATTGCTTGTAGCAAACATTCTCCTACCACTGGATACTGTTCGGGTAAAACGTGGGTGGCTACATGACGGTGGGCAATTTTATCTACTGCCGATTTCAAAGCTCCCAAATCGTCGATGTGAGTGGCGTAGGCATATACTGCCGTAGCGAGTTTTGCGGGTTGAGTGCCGTTAGCCTGTGCCGACATATCAAACTGGGATTTTACTTCGGGATGGGTGGCAAACATAATTTCGTACATCCGAGAAGTAATAGTTTTACCATGTTCTTTAATTACAGGGGCGGTAGATTTGACGACATCAATAGTATTTTGACTAATTTCTATGGTCATGACGATTGACTCCGATAAAGTAGTAGGGCTGTTGCAAAGTCCGATAAGTAATTGGTTAAGGTTGACTGGGGGACTAGGGGACTAGGGGATTAGGGAGAAAATTTGTATCATTCTTTTTTTGATTTCATATGAGTCATATCCAAACTCGATACTTTTAGTTTGCCATTATGTTTGAATCTCGTCTTTGAGGTAGCTCATATTTGGGCGTAAAGTTTTGTTATGTTATTTGTATAGTGTTTTTGGCAAATTAATCGATCGCATTACAATTAAATTTACGCTATTGAAAAGCAATTAGGCTGAGGCGATGCCAAAGCGCGCGATCGCATTATAATAGACCAATGATTGTTAAAGGCTGCTGTTCCATAACCGATCTCAAACAGGTTTCGATCTTTCAAGACTTATCTACTACTCAGCTAAAAAGTCTGATTCCTTATAGTTACCTCAGAGAATATCAACGAGATGAAGCAGTAATGCAGGAGGGAAATAGCCTTGCCCCGCAACTCTATGCTTTAATTTTAGGCAGACTAGAAATTAAAAAGACTGCTATTAATGGCAAAGAAACAATAGTACGTCTAATTCCCCCAGGAGAACTTTTTGCTGCGCCAGCTATTTTTGGCAATGGCATTGCTCCTGCAACGGTAGTTTGTCAGTTGGAGTCTCAAGTTCTAACTATCGATCGCCAGGCTTTACTACAGGCAATTTCTCATTCTCCTGAAATCAGTCTGAGGATACTCGAAATATTTAATCAAAGACTGCAACAACTCCACAATACAGTACACGGATTAATTTCAGAACGAGCAATGGTAAGGTTAGTGAGATTGATTCAATATTATCAAACCCGTGATGGAGTTTCTGGTATCCCCGAAGGCGATCGCCTGAATATTCAACTACCTTATTATCAAATTGCTCGCAGTATTGGCATTACCT
>CAYXWE010000138.1:0-7879 GCA_964468145.1 uncultured Pleurocapsa sp. | reverse complement strand
AAGTTTGCTTGATAATTCTAGGTTGTCTTTTAGAAGCTATATCGAATATTGCATCGAGCGAAAAACCGTTTAAAAGAAGTTCATCACTTGCTTCAACAATAGCAGCCATAGCATGAGCATATATTCCCGTGGAGTCTTTTCTCTTTTTTATGCCGGATGATACATCTTTTGCGAATTGTTGATAGGATGTGTCGAGCTGTTCTGCATGAAGCATAGCTGCCGTGTCAAAGCTATCAATATTAGATAAAACAATGCCAAATTCCTCGCCTCCATAGCGAGCAACTAAACCAGAAAAAGATTCGACGACACATTCAATAGCTAAGGCTACTTGTTGCAAGCAATAGTCCCCAATGGGATGACCATAGGCATCGTTATACAATTTAAATTCTTATTTGAAATGACTGTAAATCGATCGCAATTAAAAAAAGAGTGGCAGATTTTCCACTCTTTTTTTAATTGCGAAGCACGACCCTCGATCGCTCTGTAGTTTGTAGTACTTTACTTTGGTGGTAAATTATTCTGTTGAAAATTGTCTGCAATCGATTGAATACAAATTCGTTCGATTTTTTCACTGGTAGTAGCAATATTCAAGTTGATAACTGTCCCTTCTTTAGTTTCAATGGAAGCTTGATGGGGAATATTATCATCATAGATAAAATTGTATCCCTTACCTATGGCATAAGTATGGGCATCATTTGCTGACTTACCCAATAAATTACTCCATTTTTGAAGATTGATATCGGAGTAAGATTTACTATTGGTACAAACGAAAGAGTCTTGAGTATTAGCTTCAGCAAATTTTGGTTTCCAACTAGTATAGTTAATACCTTCTAGCTCGATTAAGCTAACATTAGCAGTAGAAAAATCAATTTGGAAATCGGGAATATTTGTAGATACAAAAATAGAGGAGGGTGGTGCTAGTTCGGGTTCAAAAACTATTTCATTAGTATTTTGCATCACTGATGAATAATAGCGATCTCCGTCTTTGCCCACAAAATAAATCGCTTTTCCGTATCTGGCTCGAAAAACATTACCGCCAAAAACCGCTTCTGCAGGTACAAATATATTTTTGTCAGAATTGGTTTTGGATTGACGAAGATAATAAAAATTACTTGAATATTGGCAAATATTGATATAAAAGTTCTCAGTTTCAAAGCTGTAAACTTCTTTGTATAAACTATTAACTTCTTGGCAACTTGAGACTTTTTGCGCTAGCAAATTATTTGGTTCGTAGCGATAATCTCGATCCTGGTTATTGTTCGAGTCTAAGTTACTTTTGTTTTTTGGTAGTGCAAGGCAAGAAAGAGCATTATTTTCATAAAAACAAATAACAATTATCAATAAAATTACTTTTTTGCACCAATTTATTGTGGCAAAGCTCATTTATGTACTTATAAATATTTATTGTAATATTTATTTAACAACTCGATAAATTTTCGCTCGCTATAAAGCAAACAAAAGTAATATTAAGTTGCCAAATATGTCACTGTCTCAAGTTTAAACTCAAAGAGTAAAGAGTTAGGCAATATTTTAACTACTATTTATAATTCTAGTTGACCTTCACAAATCTTAGCTAAAAGCTCGTCAATAAATTTCGTTACCTAAAAGAAAATCCGCAGAGAATTATCATTTTTGGATTAGAGAAACTAAAAAGGTAAAATGTAGGGGTATAATTGCTCGCAAATTAGATAAAATGGCTTCTTTACCAAAGCATAGACCCAAAAAGATGTCCCTTGGGCCATTAGAAACAGAAATTCTCGAAATAGTCTGGCAGTTAAAGATTGTCACGGTGAAAAATGTTCACGATCGCATCTTAGAAGATCCCAATCGAGAACTAGCCTACACCTCGGTTACTACCGTATTGCGCCGCTTAACTGAGAAAGGCTGGCTCAAATGTAGCAAAAAAGGTAAGGCATTTTCTTGGCGAGCTTTGATATCTGCAGAGCAAGCTGTTGCACTACAGTCTTACGAAAAACTGAATCGTTTTCTAGCTATAAGCAATCCTGACGTGGTAGCCTCTTTTGCAGATAGTTTAGATACAGCCAGTTTAGAGCAAATAGACGCGATCGCTGCTCGTTTGAGTGCTATCCGTCGTCAGAGAGAGGAGTAATTATCATGCACTTATGGACTATAGCGATCGCTATTATAATTGCCTGCATAGTTCGCGCCCAAAAAGTATCGTCCGCAAAAACTTGGTCTAAGCGATGGCAAGAAAACCTATTTTTATTGCTGTTTCCTGTCCTATTACTGTTAAGTACGGCGATCGCGATCTTATATATGGGTTGCCACGGAGCGATGTTGGGAGTGCAGGTAGGCTCTTGGGGTTGTGGAGTAGCAGCTAGCATTTTGTTATATGCAGTGGCTTGTTTAATAAAATTGATTTACCAGAGTTATATTGCTAGTTCTCGGTTAAAGACCTATCCTCTACAGTCAATCGAATCAACCACTGCCAGAATTATCGACTTAGATTTACCCTACACGGCGCAAATTGGATTTTGGCATCCAGAATTAGTAGTTAGTCGTGGCTTACTAGATACTCTAGATCGAGAACATTTATCCGCAGTATTCGCCCACGAAGAAGCACACCTACACTATCGCGATACCTTTATTTTTTTCTGGTTAAGCTGGATCGCAGCTATCAGTCATTGGTTACCCAATACTGAGGCAGTATGGCAAGAACTTTTATTGCTACGAGAATTAAGAGCAGATGCTAAAGCAGCCCAAGAAGTAGATTTTTTATTGCTAGCAGAATCTTTACTGGCTGTATCCCAAGCTGCTATTAAATCAGAGCCTTTATGGAGCGCGAGTTTTAACGATTATGCCATAGGCGAGCGTCTCAACGAGAGGATCGATTCTTTACTCGCTCCTACTCAACCTTTAATAGAAAAACGCTGGCAGCAGTGGAGTTGGGTATCTTTACTATTTTTACCTCTATTGACGATTCCCCTACATTATTAATGGCTAAAAACTAAAAAAGACTAACTAGAGAGTAGAGAAATCAATTGGAATGACAAGCCCGCAAGATGTATTTCGCTAGAGTCATTCCATCTACTCCTAACTGGGTGCGCTCTTTTGCTGCTAATACTCCTGCTTGGGCGTGCAACCAAGCTGCGCTAGTGACTATATCCAATAATTTAAGATCTTCTGTTTTAATACCTTGAGCGACCAAACCGCCAGTTAAGCCAGTCAAAACATCTCCGCTACCACCTCTTGCCAATGCAGGAGTACTTTGGGGGATTAACCAAGTCTCTCCTTCGGGAGAAGCGATCGCGGTTTTTGCTCCTTTTAAGAGGATAATGGCGTTGCTCTGTTGGGCTGCGGTTTGGACTAGACTCAGGCGATCGCTTTCTTGTTCGATTAGTTTAGGAAATAAACGTTTAAATTCTCCCCAATGAGGAGTCAGCACCGTCGAAGATTGTCTTTCGTTTAAAATTTCTGTTGCATTTTGCTCGGACAAGATATTTAGAGCGTCAGCATCCAGTATTAAAGGGCATTGTGTGGCTAAAACTTTGGTCGCGATGGATTTTGCTTCGGTGGTCAAACCAGGGCCGCAGGCGATCGCATCGAATCGATCGAGGGTTACTGAAGAGAAGGGTAAAGAGGCAATTGCGCCTTCTTTATTTTCAGGACAGTCAATGATTAAAGCTTCTGGGACATGGCTCGCCAAAAGAGTTTTTAAAGATTCTGGTACGGCGATCGATACCATTCCTACCCCGCTAGATCTTGCACCTAATGCAGTTAAAATAGCTGCCCCTGCATAAGTGCGAGAGCCACAAATTAATAATAAATGCCCTTGCTGGTACTTGTGAGTAACGAGGGGACGAGATAGGGGCAAAAAAGATAAAGCGATCGCGGGAGTTATTTGTTTGAGGGGTGCTGGTTGAGATAAGACCGACCAAACATGATGGGGTAAAATACCCAAATCAATTCTTTCGCTGTTGCCAATATATTCTAAAGCTGGCTCTTGAAAAAAAGCTCTTTTCCACATACCCAAACAAAGAGTATGGGTAGCTCTAATTGCTCCCCCTAGAGCTTGTCCCGTATCGGTATGAATGCCCGAAGGCAGATCGATACTAACTACAGGTTGCCACCAATTATCGATCGCATCAATGGTTTTAATAATGTTGTCTGGCAAATCGCGGGTCAAACCAAAGCCAAATAAGCCATCTACAAGTAACTGACATTCTTGTAGGGGTTGAATTTCTTCATAAAAAGCAATACCTAAACTCGTAACATAATTACTATGTTTAGTCGTGAGAGATTTGAGCTTAAAAAATGGTCGATAAACTTTAACCTCATATCCAGCCAAATATAGCTCGCGAGCGATTACCAAAGCATCCGCGCCGTTATGTCCGGGGCCCACTAAAACCCCTACCCTGGCAATCTTAGAGAGCGGATATAGATCGATAATGCGATCGCAGCATAGTCTAGCTGCTTTTTCCATCAATGCAGACACGGGCATTCCTGCAGCAAAGATATGTTCTTCAATTTGCTGCATCTGCGAACTAGAGACAATGGCAGTTTCGACTATGTTTTTCATTTTTTTTGCTATAAGCGCGATCGCTATAAGCTCTAAGCTTTTATTTATTTATTATCAATTAATTTCGCTTACAAAAAGTCAGCTTGAGTAATCAGACTCGAATCGACATTCAATATTATTCCAATGGTTCGATCGGAAATAGAAATAGTTGTGTTTTCCCCAGAGTCAGCACTATCGATCGCTAGATCCCCAAAACCAATATTACTAGGAAGCCTAATTAAATCTACATTATCTTCAAAATCAGCGATCGCATCATTACTATTATCTCGACTCAAAACAAAAGTATCCGAACCAGCACCTCCAGTAAGAGTATCGTTACCCGCACCGCCAAAGAGAGTATCGTCATCTTTTCCCCCCGCGAGTATATCATCGCCATCGTTACCCGCCAGAGAATCATTACCACCGTCGCCAAATAATTTATCTGGTTGGGCTGCCCCTGAAATAGTATCGTTGCCACCATTGCCGTTAATTAAGTCGGGTTGGGCTGTACCCGTTAAGATTTCTGATTCGTTTGTACCTTCGATGGTGTTGATAGAATTACTCACCCTAATGGTAAGGTCGTAATTGCCCGTACTAGACCCCAAAGCGTTACTAAAATTATTACTTCCTGCGATCGCATCGTAGTCGAAATTAGCAAAGCCACTGACACCCGCATAATAATTACCCCCAGTAGCAGCAGTAAACTCGATTGCGGAATCTAAACTAGAAGTTTCATCACCGATAACCCCATCATCGTTACTGGTAATTACATTACCCGATTCATCAAATAGCTGTAAGACACTATCGAGACTGCTATCAGAAATTGCTGCATCTATATCGAGAGTAACGGTATCCCCTGGATCTAACTGAAACTGATAGAGATCCACATCTGCCTGAGTATCGATGGCATTACTAATGGTAGTTGATGGTTTGTCAGTAATATTTACTTCCGTTTCCACTGCTTCGGATATTGTATTATCGGGATCTTCATCTGCAACAACTGCTGCAGTCTCGATAGTTAACTCATAGCTGCCCGTACTCAAACCCGAAACAGCATCAAAATTATTACTACCTGCGATCGCATCATAGTTAGTATTACCTTCGCTGCTTACCCCCACATAATATTCCCCAGAGGTTTCAGCAATAAAATTAATCAAAGAATCGCTGGTAGTATCTTCGATTATTACATTGCGATCGTCGTCATCGTCAAATGCTAGTTCGTTACCTTCTGCATCAAACAGACGTAAATAGGAATCTAAATCGGAATCCATAGTCGCCGAGTTGATATCGAGGGTGACTCCTTCCCCCTCATCTAACTGAAACTGATAGAGATCCACATCCGATGCGGGTTCGATCGCTCCTGTCAAAACTTCTTTGGTTTCTCCTGTAGAACTCACTCCACTATCTATTGCTTCTGCGATGGTATTGTCCCTATCTCCATCGGCAACTACCTCAACTATATCTATCTGCAGATCGTAATTACCTACGGTGCTAAAAGGACTAGTAACGTTGCTCGAAAAGTTAGTCCGACCATTTACAGGATCGTAATCAAAATTACCCGAAGCACTAACGCCAATATAATATTCTCCCCCAGTATCGGGGGCATAAGCAAGTGCGGAATCGTTGGTAAAATCGTCTAGAAAATTGCCCTCATCATTATCATCAAAGGTTAGTTCGTTGCCCTGGGCATCAAAAATTCTGACAAAAGAATCTAAATCCGAACCCAAACTTTCGGCATCAATATCTACATAAATCCCATCTCCCTCTTGTAGTTCTACCCTGTAGAGATCGGCATCCAATTCGGGGTCAATCTCCCCGCTAACAGTCCCGCTTTTTTCTCCTGCAGAACTTACTCCACTATCTATCGCTTCTGCGATGGTATTGTCGCTATCTCCATCGGGAATAATTTCTACTATGTCTAATTCCAGTTGATACTTACCTTTACTAAAGCCATTGTTGGGCGAAAAATTGAGATTAGTATCCCCGTTGACAGGATCGTAATCAAAATTGCCCGCACTACTGATTCCAATGTAATATTCTCCAGGAGTTTCGGGGGCAAAATCAATAGTCGAGCCGGTAGTTGTTCCCTCTGCAGGATTATTAGTACTATTGTCATCGAAAGCGAGTTCGTTTCCCGACTCATCGAAGACGCGCACATAGGAGTCTAGACTAGGATCGTCTTCCTCGGCAATGACTTTGAGTTTAATTCCTTCTTTTGCTGCTAACTCAACTTTAAAAACATCGACATCTGATTCTGTTGCTATTTCTCCATTAACTACAGAATTAGCTTCTAGATCCAGAACATTAGCTTCCTCGATCGTATTATTAGAATTCTCATCCGCTACAACCTCTACAACATCAAAAGTCAGATCGTAATCTCCTGGGACAAAGTTATCCTGAAACTGATTGACATTATCCCCATTAATGGGGTTGTAGCTATTATTGGCAGTACTACTAACCCCGACGTAATATTCTCCCCCTTGGTTGGCAATAAAACCAAGATAAGAATCTAAGCTAAACTCCTCCGAATCTAAAGAAAAATCATCATTGAAAGCAAGTTCGTTTCCCGAATCATCGAACACCCGTAAATAAGAATCAAAGTTGGTACTATTATTGGCTGCGCTAACCGTATCGATATCGAGGGTGATACCCTGTCCTGCATTTAGCTGAAACTTATACAGATCTATATCCGATATAGAATCAATACTGCTACTCAAAACAGTATTTTGTTCTCCCGCAGCACTAATTTGGCTATCGATCGCCTCTGCAATTAAATCGTTAGGTTCGGCAACCATAGTAAAATAACTCCTATAAAAATTCGAGAACGGCAAATTGTGAGGATTTCATTATATTCTTCTCAAACAACAAATTTTGGAAATTTGTTACAAGGTGCAGCAGCGATATCGCCATTTTACAAATAAATAATTGGGCTAATTAGGCGTATGACCCTTCAATTCACGAAGCGAGATCGTATGCCTCGGTTTGTAAATTAATTTAAAACTAGATTAAAATAACATATCATAATGGTATTATTTTTGAAGCAAATCTACTTAAATATTACCTATGTATAAAGTATTACTTGCCTCGCCTCAGTTATACTTAAGTACTTTTGCTTGTTTATTTGCTAATTTGTTACTGCCTAAAGCAAGTCTTGCTCAAGTCACTCCAGATAACACGTCGGTTAATACTCAAGTCAACACGAATGGTAATATAGCCGAGATTACGGGAGGAGAAACTAGAGGCGGTAATTTATTTCATAGTTTTCAAGATTTTTCTGTACCTACAGGCGAGTCAGCCTTTTTTGATAATGCCAACGATATTTCTAATATCTTCTCTCGCGTAACAGGGGGGAATATTTCT
>CAYXWE010000137.1:0-7915 GCA_964468145.1 uncultured Pleurocapsa sp. | reverse complement strand
CCTTTTTCTGTAATACTTTCAAGCCTTTTCTCTTTTTTTTGTCCTGTACTAAGAATAATTTTATACGTATTTAAAGTTAGTATCATCTAAATCTGCTAATTTAATATCTTGAATAAAGCCAATAATCTCCGAGGAAGAAGTAAGAATACCTACTCCAGAACCTACTTGGAGATCAAAACCTAGAATGGTATCGGCACCGAAGCTTCTAAAGATATAGTTACTGTCGCTTCCATGAAGTTGAATTACATCTTTATTGGGAGCAAAATCTTCTAAGATTACGACATCCAAGACATTAGTCATATTGCCATAATTGTAGTAAGTTGTGTTTGTGTCTCCCAGAATGAAGACATCATCTCCTCCTCCTCCTCGCAGATAGTCAACTTCTCCCGCACCAGGAGTAGAACTGCTAGGGTCAACACCGTTTAAGTTATCATTACCTGACCCCCCTCTTAGGATGTCATTCCCTGCACCACCAAAGAGAGTATCATTACCTGACCTACCTCTTAGGATGTCATTCCCTGCACCGCCACGCAAGATATCTTCTCCTGATGCACCTTTGATAGTGTCATTGTTTGCAGTAGCAGCAAAGATACGAGCAGTATGTTGGTTAATGCGAGAGAAAGCCATGGCTGCGGTATTGCCGTCTAGGGTGAGACTATCTGCGCCGACGATATTTACCAGGTTAGGAATAGCAATTTCAACAGTTACAATGCCTTCCCCAAAGAAACTATATTCTAAATCGCTCCCATTACCAGTGACAGTTTCCAATTCAGCCCGCATAGGTAATTCAGTGATGCGAGTTACATTGTCTTGAGCAGTACCAAGGTTAATAGTAAATTGACCGCCATTTCGAGGTAAGAAGATACTATCTTCGTCGTAGGCATACCAGTTATCCACACTTTGGATTACTTGGTTATCAGTAGTTAAATCTAAAGCGAAGTCGCCAACATTATCAGACACAACTTCCGCTGTAATCGTATTTCCATAACTTTCGACAAATAGTTGTGCTTGTTCAAATGCTTTAATTCTCTGGCTAGCATCATCTAGAGTGACAAACTCTGCTCCTTGGTTGTAAGCTTCTTCAATTAATGAAGTAAACATTTGTTGATTGTATCCACCATCACTAAAGTTAGTGGGACCATAATCGTGCCAGGGCATTAAAACAATAGGTTTATTACTATAACTTGTTACTTCATTAAATTGTCTAATCCATTCTATTTCTGCTTCTTCCACAGTCAGAGGTTGAGGGACAAAACCACCATTGCCATCGGGGATGGGAATTCCAAAACCAATTAAAGTAAAGTCAAACCAAAGGTTAGGGGCAAAATATACTGATTCTTGGTCTGGAGAGAGGAAACCAAACGCACCAGGATAGCCAGCACCGACAAAGCTAGCTCCTCCAGATATATAATCAAAGTATTGAATAATCTCTTCGGAAGCGGGTAATTGTTCGGGTGCCCCTGGGAGTGCAGCACCAGTAACATTGATGCCTAATTGCTGTTCAATTACTTGCTTAGATTGATTAAATTCAAATTCAATTTGCTCTGGAGTCACAAAGTTAGTATTGTTGGTAGGATTGTAACCTGCATACTCCAGAAAATGGGTGTATGAGTGTGTTCCAATTTCATTACCACTAGCTAAAAGTGCATCATAATACGGTCTAGAAAGTTCCCAGTCAGTATAAAATCCTTGTTCGACACTATTACCAATATTGATATAGTAAGAACCAACAAAGTTAAAATCAGTTTTCCATTGCTCAACGATGGGCAACATTAGATCGTAAACACCAGCTGATCCATTATTAGGATTAACACTAAAGAAGAACTGGGATACATCCATATCGTTGCGGGATAAGAACAAGGATTCGTTACGAGTTAGGCTGAGACTTACCGCAGCTTCCCCTCCGAATACGCTATCTCTTATCCCTCTCCAAGCGAGGTTATTGTCTCCTAAATAAGCAGGAGTAGCAAAGTGAACATTACGTCCTCCTGTTTCAGTAGTGACTACCCCGTTGTAGGTTTGACCGTCTACAGTTTGGTTGACCAATATATCCGCAGCTACTCCACCGTAACTTTGGTATGCAGCGTAACCAATGGGATTTTGATAATCGCGAATTACTTCCCCAGGTTGATAATCCCCAACGATAGGATTATTAGTATTTTTTGCTGTCAAAGATACTTTTCCGCTACCAAAAGCTTCTGGCTGTAATCCTAACAGACTCTTCATCCTCGCATAGGGATCTCCAGCTAATAGTTCATCTGTTTCGCTATTAGTCATGAAGTCACCAGCAGCAATAATACCAATATTGTATTTGTATACAGCATTAGTTAAAGTATCTTGGATTTGCTGTACATCTGCTTGTTTGACATTACGAATACTAGGAAAAATTAAGCTATCGTAGTCAACTAGTTTATTAATATCTTTCAGGTCGTCTTCGGTTAGCAAGTCGAAGGGAACTCCCGACATCATTACTTCTTCCTGGACAGACATAAATAGCTGGGAATAAGCTGTCTGATTCACACTAATATCATCTAGTCCGAAGAATCGATCCGCAGTAGTTTGAGAGAAAACGATACCTACTTTTTTGCTCTCGTCTGTTCTCTCTGGTAAGTTTTTATCAGTAAAAATTGTATAGTTCTGTGAGCCGAAGTCTCCAGGTAAAAATACTTGGTCGTTGACATCGATTAAAACATCGAGGGATTGGGGAGTGTTACCTATTTGAGAAACAGGTACAGCAAATTCTACTACTTCTTGGTTAAAGTCATAAGCATGGTCTAATGCTCCTGCAATGAAAGTTTCGCCTGCTGCACCAGTGTAGAGATAAGGCCGATCATCTGTAAAGAAGTTAACGTTATACTCTGCACCACCAGTAGAACCAAAAATCTGATAACCCGTGCTAGTGTCTCGGTCTGTATTCAACCACACTGTAGTGCCAGAACCGATCGCTGTACCATCGGATTTAATAGCAAAGACATAAGCATCTCCTGCTAATTTGCCGTATACTTCGTATCCTGGCTGACCTGCACCTGAAAGGAAATCTAATCTCTCGTTACTTGTCCAATCAGATAAATTGCCATCTAGAGTAATATTACCGAAAGTTGCATTTAACTCGACTGTTATTTCTTGTCCGTTAATTACAACAGTCGTCCGATCGTTTTCAGCCTGTAAAGTATTTAATATTGATGGGGGTAAGTCTTGTCCTTGAGCAATCGTCGCAAAAATTGCTCCTTCGTCTCCTAGGGTATCGGTATCATTTAACTGATTATCTAAATAATGACCAATTTCTTCTAGGATTAGATTAGTAATTACTTGAGGGGAATCGATATTTTGAGTTAAAAATTCTTGGGACAAGTAAATTTTATTATTTTGTGAATCGTAAGCTCCATTTCCGCCATTAATAGTAGTAAATTTAAAAATTTCTATTTGTGGCAAATCTTGTTGGTTTACTATATTTAACATCAAACTTTCGGCTGATTCTATATCCAAATTCTCTCCAAAAGCCAAGTGCATTTTAGTAGCAAAATCTGATTGATTCAGTAAACTCTCCAATTGTCCTAGTGCATCCTGCAAGGAAAAATTTATCGTATCAAAAAGGTTAAAACTAGACATAAGTATTTTACTTGAATTATTTATTTATTAGTAATTATTTGGATTTAAAATCAGTTCTTTTACTTAGATGTAAATTCAGGTCTATAGCCAAAAATTATTTAAGCTGCTATAGCTAACTTTTTCTTTTGCTCCCAAGCCAAAGTAGTACTAAGGATAGTTGACAAATCATCGTATTTTGGTTGCCAACCTAAAACTTGGCGAATGCGATCTCCAGAAGCAATTACACAAGCAGGATCGCCAGGTCTTCTGGGAGATTCAATCACGGGAAAATCAACTTCAGAAATTTCTTTCAGCTTGTCAAGCACTTGTTTGACACTGTAACCTTGACCATAGCCACAGTTGAGAATTTCACTCTCCCCTCCTGCTTCTAAGTAATGCAAAGCATCTATGTGTGCCGTGGCTAAATCTTCAACATGGATATAATCTCGAATTCCAGTTCCATCAGGAGTGTCAAAGTCTGTACCAAAAATACTGACAGCAGGTCGATTGCCTAAAGCAGCATCACAAGCAACTTTTATTAAATGGCTAGCTTTTTTAGAAGATTGACCAATTCTGCCACTTAAGTCTGCACCAGCTACATTGAAATAGCGCAAGATGACATATTGAAATTCCGAACTAAAACCGTAGTCGCGAATCATTCTTTCGCTCATTAATTTTGACCAACCATAGGGATTAATCGGATTAGTAACGCAAGATTCACTTACTGGATTTTCCTGAGGCTCACCATATACGGCAGCAGTACTCGAAAAAACAAATTTATTTACTCCATATTTTTGGCAACAACGGAGCAAATTAAAAGTATTGCGTGTATTGTTACTGTAATAATCTAAGGGGTTGGTAACTGATTCAGGAACAGAAATACTGGCAGCAAAATGTAAAACAGCATCAAAGTTATGTTGAGCAAATGCTAGTTCTAATGATACTGGATCGTCTAAATCTGCCTCAAATAAATTACCATGCAGCAGGGCTTTAGACGATCCAGTAGAAAGATTATCATAAACAATTACTTCGTATCCAGCTTCACCTAACTGGCGAACAGTATGAGAACCGATATATCCTGCTCCACCAGTAACTAGAATTTTTTCACTCATGAATTTTTTTTAAGAGTTATTACTTAAGATTTTTCTCGATTATGTCTGATAAAAAGATTAAACAGGTAAAGCAATACTAAAGATTACATAAAAAATGCATAAAGTATTTTTCTCAGAAAAAAGAAATCATTATTTCATCATAGATCAATCAAAAAAGCTTATGTAATTCAGATAAATACACACTAGTTTGATATTCATTAGTTAATATAGAAAAAAAATATTATTTTATAGTTGACTATCATCTACTGAATGCTATGTCATTAGTCAAACAAACTTTTATTGTTGATTTAATTAGTAATTTTTGGATACTAACTATCTTTATAACTTTATTTGTATTTTTACCTTGTAAAACCTCTTATGTTGCTAGCAACAAAATATTTCCCAATCATTTCTTAGTTGGAGCTTGGTTGCGGATTATGTTTATAGTAATTGCTGGAGTTTTAGGTCTGAGTTATATCCATTTATTAAATTGGTTGACCTTAGCTTTGTTATATATTATCTATTTAAGATTTAATTACTTAGAAAGTCATAATTGGCAAGTTCAAGATATTTCACAAACTGTTCAAAGTAAGCTTTTAAATCTCATAGATATTTTGGATCGAGGACTATCTTTTAAGGCAGTTGCCAAAAATATTCTTCATAAATTCCAAAGAATAAAGCAGATATTTACTAACTATTTTGAATATCTAATAACGCACCAAGGGATAATCTGGGTAACAATCCTGACATTAATTTTAGGATTTGCCATATTACTGCGGTGGCAATATCCCTTATTAGAACTTAGATTTACTCATCCCGATCGCTATGGTGTTTTATTGCATACTAGACAAATTTTGACAGGAAATTCTCTAAACATAGACTTCTTACCTGTATTCCCAGCTTGGGCAGCAACGATCTCCCTATTAGGTTCGATCGATTCGATGCAAGTTATTCGTTTCCTCGGTCCCATTTTAGGCATAATCCTGGCTATAAGCGTAGGTTACTTAGTAAAGGTTGTAACTAATTGTGCAACTTCAGCTTTAGTCGCCCTGCTTAGTCTAGGGGTTTATACATTTACTTGGTCAGGAGAACTTACTTCCGAACTACCAGAATGGTTAACTCAAATTATTAATAGCCTGAATCGTTGCTTGATTAGGCAGTGGTCAGGCAATGAATTAGAACTAGGAGCAATTTTTCTCTTATTAAGTCTAGGATACTATTTTGATAGTGACTCACAGCAAAAGAAAACTACTACCTTTAAGATTAATTGTCTTGCTGGCATTATCCTGATAGCGATGACTGCACCACCACTATTAATTTTACTTGCGATCGCAGGTATGGTCGCTATTGGCGGGAAAAGGATAGTCTTAACAGCAATCGCTTTAAGTTGGATAATTTTAGCTGCATTTACTGCCACAACTCAAGGACAACTTATTTGGACTCAAAGTTTTTTGTTGACTTTACCTATTGCCCTTAGTTTATTACTAGGGCTTGTATTTAATGAAATTGCGGCAATAGTAAAATTACCGTTAAAAAAATTTGCTGAACCTTTTTGTCTAGCACTAGTGTTGTCTTTATCCCTAAACTTCTTGTTGCCAATGTCTCCAAAACTTACTTATGTGGAATATGATATGGCTGCTCGTAAAAGTTTAGAGTTAAAAAATCTTTTTCCATCTCGCAGTTGGACTCTTGTTGCGCCTGTAGAACAACTATCCCAGATATATGGTTCAGGTTGGTATGAAGATTTAGCTTTGTTTGTAGAACAATATGCTGACCGAGTTAGTAACCCAGAATTTAATTTTCCTATCTCAGGCGAACATTTATTTGTCTTAGTGGAAAAAATTCCTTTTGTTACTTTCCCTAATGAATCGTCTATTTTACCTAACTCAGTTTTGAGCGATCGCACCTATCGCTATTATCGTTCCACCTCAGGAAGAGCAAGTTTAGAGTTTGAAGCGAGAAAAATGTGTGAAACCTATTTGAGTAAACATGCGAATAGCCAAGTTTACTATGAAGATGAGGAATTAAAGATCTATCATTTCAAGGTAGTGTAGCACGAGTGTTGAATTAATTAAATATCTCTTCCAAATTCATACTTGTTAATGTATAAACTAATTACTAGATCGTGCATCCGAGTAATCTTAGAAAAGCAAATTGTTTTCCTCTGTAATCTTTTAATTCTCGTTCTCAGAGTCAGATGTTTCCTTTCGATTTTCTGCATTTTATACTTACTAACTTTTCTTGACTCCTTAGATAAATGGCGTTCGTAAGTTTTTAACTTATCTGTATAAAATTTGCTAATTCCAAATGGTTTAAGCAGTTTTTTCAATTTGAGAAATATCCTATCTTCTCTTCTTCCTACTCCCATCCCACCCGAAGATTACCGAACTAAATCATAAATATGGCGAATAGTGTTTTCAACCTGTTGTGGTGTCTGAAGTTGATGAGAAGAAAAATAGCTACTTAATTTTTGTTCAATCTGTTCAATAGTTAAATTTAAAGGCAAATGATGCAAAAATCTTAGTCTTAATAAATGAATAATATATTCTGCCAAATTAAAATTAAGAGAGTAAGGGGGAGTATGAATAAACTCAACTTGAATTTTATCTTTTAGTTCCAAAACGGAAAGTAAAATTCCCAATTGAGATTTCATTTTATCTTTATGAGTAGAATTGTTGTCCAGAATAATTGTTACTTTACTCCAACCTTGATGAGACAAATCATCGCAAAAATTAGCGAAATAGCTAGCAATATCTTCACTTTTAGCTGTCGATTTTAATCGTAAATATTCTTCTCCACTGATTGCGTCTACGCTTAGTAATCCGTTGACTCTATGACGTTTTTTCTTTTCATTACTGAGAATATTTGGTCGAGTATTTTTTTTCTGCCCATCCTTCACAAGTCAAAAGTAGCTCCTCACGCATCTCATTAGTTTTACCTCTTGTTAAAACGATCGTGATTCCAGTAAAGAAATGAGTTTTGTTTTTTTTCGCCGCCAATGGCGAGGCGCATACTCCACCCGAAGGGCTTCATCTTACTAATGAGATGCGTGACTCTTGAATGCGTGACAAAGCGCCCGAAGGGCGTTGGTAAAAAATACTTGGGCGATCGTAGACAGCGAATTCATCGAAAAAGATAATCTTCTCATCTTTATTTCTACTTTGCAGTTTTTTTTAATACTTCTACAACTTCCTCGCGAGTGTCCCTACCCTCAATCGTAACGGAGTGGAGATAGG
>CAYXWE010000136.1:0-7929 GCA_964468145.1 uncultured Pleurocapsa sp. | reverse complement strand
CGTCTTAGTTGTCCTTTTGATTCTAAAAGTTTAATGAATCCCCGTAAATCTCTAGCCATATAAAGAAATGTAAAGCAATTTGTATATTACTAGTCTAGAAGAGTTAGGGAGTAATCTTCAATCTGTTTGCGAGATCTCTATTGCTGTTAAGCGATCGCCGAGCCTGGGATATTTATTTTTTTAGAGCCAAATTTTCAAATTTTCATCTGACAGATTTGGAAGTCAAATCCCGATCTATGGCATCGATAATATTGTGGAGCGCCTCAATAAAAACTTGTTCCGATTTGGAGTTCAAAGCATTGAGTAAATAATTTCTACCTCCTTGGGGTTGACAAAGGAATTGCGCTACTTGGTTTTTATTGCTTTGAGCTTTCATAGAAATGGTCTATATATTAAATGTTATCTATAGTTAGATATACTCAACATCATTATATTTTATGCCATACATTTCCTCTGCAAATTTACTGAATTCATCCATCGAAAAAAACTATAGGATATCTCAGTATCCATAATAACTATTTACAGTGACAATTTGAATACAGATTTATTTGAGCCAAATAATAAGCGCAATAGCCGATTATTTTGAATAGACCTATGGGCATAAGTCCTGAGTCGTCATAAGTTTTTGACAAATGACAAAAAACTATTAAATGAATGTACCTAAATTTTTTTTTGCCCACAAGTCTAATTACTTATGAGATGAACGATAGAAAGGCTTTTTGACTACTTTAGCTGGGTAAGTCTTACCGCGAATTTCAATTTCTAAAGTTTGACCTATTTTACTCAGGGGTTGCTCGACATAACCAAGAGCGATCGCTTTGCCGACGGTAGGAGCTAATGTACCACTAGTTACTTCTCCTACCTCTTTTCCTTGATGTATTATTTTATAGCCGTGACGAGCAATATGCCTGTCTGACATTTCTATGCCCACCAAGCGACGTTTCACACCTTCTGCTTTTTGTTGCTCTAGTGCGGAGCGACCGATAAAATTTTGTTTATCCTTGAGATGTACTACCCAACCCAAACCAGCTTCAATTGGACTAGTTGTTTCGTCTATATCTTGTCCGTAAAGGCTCATAGCTGCTTCTAGGCGTAAAGTATCCCTCGCCCCCAAACCACAGGGAACAACTCCAGCAGCCAGAAAAGATTGCCATAGCTGTGGCGCAGATTCTGGATCGAGCATAATTTCAAATCCATCTTCTCCTGTATAGCCAGTACGAGCAACAAATGCTGAGTAGTTACTAATAGTAACAGTTTGATGGCTAAAAGCTTTCATGCTGCTAATATCTTCGGTCGCTAAATCTTGCAAAATATCTGCAGCTTTTGGTCCTTGGATAGCTATCAAAGCCTGCTGTTGAGAAATATCTTCCATCGTTATTGAACTACCTTGCAGATGGTTTAAAATCCAAGCTTTATCCTTGTTAGTTGTACCTGCATTGACGATCGCGACTGCTTTATTATCTCCCTGGTAGTAGAAAATAATATCGTCAATAATGCCTCCTCGATCGTTTAGTAGCACCGTATACATAGCCTGTCCCTCTTGAAGACGGCGGAGATCGCTGGGTACTAAAGTTTGCCAAGTATCGATTAAACCTTCACCCGCAAAGGTAAATTTACCCATGTGAGAAATATCAAACATTCCTACTTGCGATCGCACTGCCAGATGTTCTATTTTTAGCCCCTGATATTGTACTGGCATCGACCATCCTGAAAAAGCGGTGAAGCGGGCATTTTGTGATGATGCAAGGTCGTATAAAGGGGTCCGCAGCAGGTTTAACGATCTATCTGACATTTGCTTAAAATTTGGATTGACAATACTAATACTTAATAGCTTAAAGCTTATTGCCGTAGAGAAATCGAATTATGGTAAGGTATTCGGGTATGATTTAATAATTAAGCAATTATTTGTTTTTCAGAATTTTGTTTACTATGTACGCTGATGGCGATAGCCACAAACGCGAGCGCGGTATGAACGGTAGCTAACAGTGTGTTTGGTTATTTAATTTAATTTTGGAACAGAAAACGCAAATTAATAATTCGGTCAACAGTACCTCGCGCTAAAAGCACGGGGCTTGCGTTGACTTCGTCAACTTATTTTGTCGATATTTCGGTTGAATATAAGGGAAAACTTCTTATATAGCGATCGAACGTCCTTTTTTTAAATTTATTAGGAGAAAATTAAAATGGCTACTCTCAAAATTGCTGTTTATATAACTGTCTTTTTCTTTATCGGAATATTCATCTTCGGCTTCTTGTCTAGCGATCCCGCTCGTAATCCTGGTCGTAGTGATTCTGAATAATCTTTGATTCAGTTTGATTAAATTACAAAAAAAGAGGCTTTTATTTGAGTCTCTTTTTTTATGCTAATCTTATTAAGAATGAAAAAAATGAACCACAGCGATCGCCAGAAATTTTGGTATATAGTCAAGCAAAAAGATAATACTTGTAAAATAGTCAGTTTTGATACTCAACAGCAAACCCCACAGGGATCGTCACAGAGATCCCAATGGGGTTCGTATAGTAGCGAGCAAGAAGCGATCGCCAAAAAAATAGGTCTAATTCGTGGGGGTAAATGTAAACCAGAATAGACCCTTTCTATAAGTCCTGAGTCGTCATAAGTTTTTGACGAATGACTAATAACTTTTGACAAAAAACTATTGACTTTTGAACCCGATCCTATTTTTGCTCATAGGTCTAATTATCATCAATTACTTAGCTGCTTGAGGTTCAGAGTTTTGCTGTGCTTGAATATCTTCGGTTAAAACTTCTAATGCTTTAGCAAACTGAGGATCTTTTATCGTTCCCAATTTGGTACGATCCCCACCATATAGATCTTCTAGTTGCTCTTCGCTCAATTTAACCAATACATCTGGGGGAATACCTTCCTTATTGATATCTATGCCATTAGGAGTAAGATATTTAGCAATGGTAACAGCCAAACCAGAACCATCTCCCAACGGGCGAACTGACTGCACTAATCCTTTGCCAAAAGTCTTCGTGCCTAATATAGTTGCTCGTTTATTATCTTTCAATGCCCCAGATAGAATTTCACTGGCACTAGCAGAACCTTCATTCACTAGTACGACTAAAGGTTTATCGGTCAAAGCTTTATTCTTAGCAGATTCGCGATCGCTTATTCCCTTACGATTTACCGTAGAGACAATAGTACCCTCGTCTAACCACATACGGGCAATATTGATACTAGAGTATAGTAACCCACCAGGATTGGAGCGCAGATCCATGACGTAAGCAACTACTCCTTCTTTTTCTTGAGCCTCAATTGCTTCCTGCATATCCCTAGCAGCGTATTCATTAAAGGTAGTTAGACGAATATAGCCAATTTTGCCCAATTCAGTATCTCTGACGTGCGCTCTAACGGGGTGAATTTCAATTTTCTCGCGCACGATCGCATAATCAGTTTGTTGACCTTGGCGATCGATGGTAAGAGTAACTTGGCTGCCTCTCTCTCCTCTAATGAGCTTAACTGCATCATTAACATCCATGCCTTTAGTATCTTTGCCATCAATTTTGACAATTATATCTTGAGACAAGATTCCAGCTTCTGAGGCGGGGGTATCTTCGATAGGGGATATAACTACTAGCCTATCTGTTTTTTCATCTTTGGCAATTTGAATACCTACCCCAGTTAATTCACCCGAAGTGTCGATGCGCATATTCTGGAACTCTTCTGGATTCATGAAGCGCGTGTAGGGATCTTCAAGAGTACCCAACATTTTGCGAATTGCTTTATAGGCATCTTCTTGATTTTTATAGGAAGCGTCGTTGACATATTCGCGACGAACCTCCAGCCAATCGTTATTATTAAAACTAGTATCTACATATTGATGATTAATAATCTGCCAAACTTCATCCACTGTTTCTTTGGGACCAGTTTGAATTAGAGCTTGACTTTGGGACAGATGAATTCCTGCTCCAGTAACCGCCACTGTTGATAAGGCTACCGCAGTTGCCCCTAATACTAATCCTTTTTTCTTCGTTACCATAAGTTCAAAATATAATAAATGTTGTCAGTGAGATAGATGACAAAAAATTCTTATAGTTAAAGTTTAATCTACCACAAATGCTTTTTAGACAAGGGCGATCTATCCGCTACGCGATAGCACAATCGCTCGTTTGCGAGTAGACTGTCTAAAATCTAGGGGATATCCGCTGCTTTTAGTTAACTCGGTCTTTTTGTATGTTAACTCAAAGATAATCAGATTCTAATAAAGACTATAAATTATAGTTTGAATAGCGATCGGGTATTTATTTTGTAACCATCACAACCTGTAAATATGTCTTCTTTTCCTCCGCCCAGGCTACAGTATAAATTAGCTGCGATCGACATACAGGAAGCTCGTTTAGCTCGTATTAACTTATGGCGTTCTTGTTTAGTCGTCGGTTGCGCCTTGAGTTTGGGATTATTAGCGACATTACCCTACTGGAAAATTAAGCACCAATCCCAAATTTTTCTGAGTGGTAACGAGTTAGTCAGTCAAAATTTTCTTTATAGTGCTTTAGAGTTTATCTATCCTCAATTTATTTGGACGATAAATAGTACAAAATTAGCACAGAAAATAGAGTCTATTCCTGCTGTTGAAGCTGCCAGAATTGATAAGCAAATTATTCCTCCAAAATTAACAATTAATCTCCAAGAAAGAACCCCCGTAGCAATTGCAACTTCTTTGGGAAAAGTAGGATTTTTAGACATCGATGGGGAGTGGATTCCTCAAAACTCGTACGAGAATATCGATCGCAGTCTTAGTTTGCCCAAATTAGCGGTACTAAATTATCAACCTCAATACCAACAATCCTGGAAAACTATTTATCAGTTAGTTTCTTTATATCCCAAACTAAAGATTAGTGAAATTCAATGGAATCATGCTGGTAACTTATTCGTCCAGACTAATATTGGTAAAGTTTTTTTAGGTGCAGATTCGTCAAAACTGGAACAACAGTTCAAAGTTATGAGCAAGCTACAGGATTTACCCAAACATATCAAACAAGGCAAAATTGCTTACATAGATTTAAGTAATCCTCGGCTAAATTCAATTCAAATGTACTGACCGAAGGCGCAGTATATCTGCAGCATATGTATGAAATACGTAAATACCCTGAGATATTTTGTATCTACAAGTATTCGATCGGTAAATTCTTGGAGGATAGTTATATTTATGTGTTTAATAATTACAAAAACTTTAATATTTTATGGAGAATAAATTAGTTAGATGATAATAAACTGAGCCGAATTGCTACACTAAATCGTTTATAAGAAAACTTAAGCCCAAACCACAATGTACGCCCATGACTTCAGATAAAAAACTAGTCCGTACTTTTAATAATGAAATTAATTATAATTCTGAGTTACCCTTAGCTTTAGGAAATAATTCTTTAGGTAATGGAATGGGAATACCTTTCAGGGCTAATCATAGTAGTTCTCAAGTTCCCAAAGAGGAAATCAGGAGTAATAAAATAGTGCCTAGTAATGTCGCTAAAATCAAAGTAATGGGAGTGGGTGGCGGAGGCTGCAATGCAGTCAATCGCATGATTGAAAGCCAAGTAAGCGGTATTGAGTTTTGGGCAATAAACACCGATGCTCAAGCCTTAAATAATGCCCAAGCACCTCAAAAACTGCAAATCGGACAAAAAATTACTAGAGGTTTGGGGGCTGGTGGCAATCCTGCTATCGGACAAAAGGCAGCAGAAGAATCGCGAGACGAACTAGCTCACGCTTTGGAAAATACCGACCTTGTATTTATCACAGCAGGAATGGGAGGCGGGACGGGAACTGGTGCTGCTCCTATTGCAGCAGAAGTAGCCAAAGAGATGGGTTGCTTGACTGTTGGGGTAGTAACTCGTCCTTTTACTTTTGAAGGTAGGAGACGCACCAAACAAGCAGAAAAAGGCATAGAAGCTTTTCGCAGTCGAGTGGATACTTTGATTGTAATTCCTAATAATCAGTTATTATCAGTTATTTCTCCTGAAACTCCAGTACAGGAAGCTTTTGGGGTAGCAGATGATGTATTGCGTCAGGGCGTACAGGGAATTTCCGATATTATTACCATTCCTGGTTTAATTAACGTTGACTTTGCCGATGTCAGAGCCATTATGGCAGATGCTGGTTCGGCATTAATGGGTATTGGCATGGGATCGGGCAAATCCCGCGCTAGAGAGGCTGCTGTGGCTGCGGTATCTTCTCCTCTGTTGGAAGCTTCCATACATGGAGCTAAAGGGGTTGTAATCAACATTACGGGGGGGTACGATCTGACTTTGCATGAGGTCAATGCTGCTGCGGATAGTATCTATGAAGTAGTAGACGAAGATGCCAACATTATTTTTGGCGCAGTAATCGATGAAAGTATGGATGGTGAAATTAGGATTACCGTAATTGCCACTGGATTTGATAGCGACACAGAAGAAGATTTTGACCTGGAAGAACCACAGCTAGAACACAGAAGCGTGTTCCCGTCAATGGCAGCTTCTCCACAACCAGAAAGAAGTAGAGTCAAAGATTCAAACGATCGCTCTCGCATTGAAATTCCCGATTTCTTGCAACGTCGGCGTTTTCCTAAAGGTTAGATTTCGATATTTTATGAGCCAAATAGCTTTAACTATTGCAGGATCGGATAGTGGTGGAGGAGCAGGAATTCAAGCAGATTTAAAGACTTTTGCTTTCCACTGCGTTCATGGTACTAGCGCGCTCACCTGTATTACCGCCCAAAATACTGTAGGAGTAACTAAAGTTGCTGCATTAGATCCGTCTTTGGTTGAGGCTCAAATATCAGCCGTGGCGGAAGATTTTGAAATCGATGCGGTGAAAACAGGAATGTTATTTAATAGCAACATTATTGAAGCAGTTGCCGACCAAATCGATCGCTTTAACTTTGATAACTTAGTGGTAGATCCTGTAATGGTATCCCGCGCAGGAGTACAGTTAATTGACGATGATGCGATCGCTTTACTACGAGAGCGATTGATTCACAAAGCTGCGATCGTTACCCCCAATCGTTACGAAGCTGAAATTCTTAGCGGGCGATCGATAAATACTCTCGACGAACTTCAACAGGCTGCGATCGCCATTTACGAGCTTTGGGGGGCTAAAGTAGTGCTGGCGAAAGGAGGAAGTTTATCGGGTAGCGATCGAGGTATTGATGTTTGGTACAACGGAAAAGAAATTAAAATTCTCTCGGAAAAAGTAGTGGTAACTTCCAACACTCACGGTACGGGATGCACCCTTTCAGCAGCTATCTGCGCCAATTTAGCGCGGAAACTAGATTTGTGGTCGTCAACTACCGCAGCCAAAAAATATGTTACTAATGCTTTAAAACATTCTTTAAATATTGGTGCGGGAAGTGGCCCTATCGGTCATTTTTTCCCTTTAATAAAATAGATATTTCTAACTATTGCAAATTATGGAAACAAGACTAGCTACTAAAATAGAGGCAATAATCTACATCAAAGGTAGACCGCTTTCCGTAGAAGAAATATTTGCTTTTCTCAATCCGCAAACTACAGAATCTAGAAAGATGAACGAAGCAGAACGGGCATTAGTAGAAGATGGAATTGTCGAACTAATGAATGACTATGCCCACCGCGATAGTGCTTTAGAGATAGTTGAAACCGATGCAGGTTATAGCCTGCAACTAAGAAATGAGTATGAATATCTACTGAAAGAATTAGTGCCTGCAGAATTGGGTAAGGGTGCATTGAGAACTTTGGCTGCTGTGGCTATCAAAAATCCAATTTTACAAACAGAGTTAATCGATTTACGGGGCAGTAGTGCCTATCAGCAGGTCGCTGAATTAGTACGTTTGGGCTTTGTCCGCAAACGAGAACAGGCAGATGGTCGATCTTATTGGCTGGAAGTGACTAATAAATTTCACCAATACTTTGAAATCACTAATATGGCTATATCATAGCCGTTATTTG